>JBLYYV010000430.1:0-4071 GCA_048550095.1 Gammaproteobacteria bacterium | reverse complement strand
GGGGGCTCTTGTTGATGGCTTCATCGAAGTAGTATCGGATCATTTCGTATTGACTCGGGCCTGATTCCATCACCTGCTTGAAGCCCATGATGAAAAGCTCCTCCGCCTCCCGGGCCGCGGCAAGATCGTTTGCATCGGACTGAGACAAATTGATGGTCGGCACGCCGGCGGTCGCCTCGCGCCTCAGATCCAGGATCAACGACAGGTTCTTCATCCGTCGGCTGGCGCTGGGTACGGCGTAATCCTGCAGTGCGTAGAACTCGATGACCGGATGCTCGAGGCTGTTGATCCGCGCATCGGCAACGGCCTTGCCAATCAGTTCGTCGCCGGCCACGTAATGTGACAGCAGCGCGTCCGCGCTGGTCATGCCGTATTTGCGTATTCCCTCCAGTGGCTGGCGTGCATCGCCGAGCATCGCCTTCACATGCGCGTAATCGACCTGCAGCGGCTGCTCGGAGCCGACGAGGTAGCTATTGCCGGGTGGTGCGAACCACAGCGATGCATGAGGAAAGGAATCAACGAACGTCTTGAGAACCGTTGCGTAATCCTTGTGCGGCAGATAGAGCGGCAGCCATTGGATGAAAACGCCGCCGCTGTTCAGGCGTTGCCGCGCCAGTGCGTAGTAGTCTTTGCTGTAGAAAACCCCGTTGCTGCCGTATTCAGGTCGCGTCTTGGCATCGGATGCAATGATGTCGTAACGCTGATCAGTCGTGAGCAGGTAATTGACGCCATCGTTGACTTCGATGTCGATTTTCGGGTTGTTGTGGATGTCGCCGTTTTCCTCGCGGAAATAAGCGCTGCCCGCCACGACGCTGGGCGCGATTTCCACGACCTTCACGCGCTCGATCTGCGCATGTTTGGCGTTCTCTCCGATCAGGATGCCGGAGCCGAGCCCGATCGACAGGAATGACCTGGCATCCTTGTGGAGCAGTACCGGCAGGTGGGCAAGCATCTGCTGTTTTTCGTCGACGATCCCCGTGCCGCCGATCCCTTGTCCGTCCACGATGATGCTCTTGTCCTGGCGATCGTCGCGATCGACGACGACCTGCGTCGTCGCTGCGAGGCCTTCCTTGTAGAACACGACCACGTGTTTATCCGAGACACCCGTCGGAAACTGCAGCTTGGTCGGGACAAGGATTGCCAGTACCGCCAGTAGCAGTACGAGCGCCGGGGCCGCCGCCCGCAGCATGCCGGGGAGCAGGCGCTTGTTCATGAGCACCAGGGTTCCCGCGGCGATGTTCAAGACGGCCATGACTAGTATGCCCCGGCCGATTCCGATCAGTGGCAGCACGATGAAGGCGGGAATGATGGCGCCGGCAATATTGCCCAGCGTATTGACCGCATAGACGCGGCCCACATCCGCACCCGTATTTTTGAGCTGCGTGGCATAGATCCGCGCGACCAGCGGGAACGTCGTGCCGATGAGCAGCGTCGGCACCAACATGACCAGGAACGACGTCAGGAAGCGAAGGGCTAGAACCCGGTCCCAGTTCCCATCGACGTTACCCAGAAAATTCTGCAGCGTGCCGACATCGGTAATCGCCAGTATCAGCGGAATCGTGGCGGCGGCGGTTATGCCAATCGCTATTTCGATGCAGCCAAATGCCAGCATCGGGTTTTTGATCCTGTGGAGCAGCCCCCGTATCGCCCAGCCGCCCAGTGCGATGCCGGTCAGGAAGGAGCTGAGAATGGTTACGAATGCATACGTAGAGCTGCCGACCACGAGTATCAGCGCCCGGGTCCAGTAAATTTCGTAAGCGAAAGCGGTAAATCCGGATATCGCGAGTACCCATAGAATGGTCCGGTGGTCCCGCACCGCGCTCGCGTCGATATCGCGGGATTCGCTTTCGGTTGTTCGGGTATCCGTGTCATATGCCACGGACCCGGCCAACCAGTAGGCCACGATGCCGGCGGCGATGTTGACGGCCACGGCGAGGTAGATCGTGACATGGAGGCCGAACAGCCGGATCAGAAAGAAGCCCGCGAGCAGGCTGCCGAGGATGGCTCCGGCCGTGTTGATCGAATACAGGCCCGCCACATTCATTCCGAGTCGCTCGATTCGGTCGGTGGCAAAGCGGGTCAGTACCGGAAGGGTGGCCCCCATGAGTGTGGTGGGGACGATGATCAGGCAGAACGCAAGAATGAATCGGCCTGCGGACAACTGAATCGTGGAGTCGCCGACGGTTTCATGTAACCACAGGTAGACGGGCGCCAGTTCATTGAAGATGAACAACACCGCGAGCGCGCTGACGCCAATGCCGATCTCGTACAGGCCATAGAGCCGCAGTGGGTTCTTGCTGCGGTCGGCGATCCTGCCCAAAAAGTAGCTGCCCATCGCCAGGCCGGACATGAATGCGGCAAGTACCGCACTGACCGCAAACAATGTCGAACCAAATATTTCATTGAACAGTCGTGCCCACACGACCTGGTAGACCAGGGCGCATGCACCGGAGACAAACAGCAGAATAAAGATCGCAGGCGTCAGCTGACTAGGCTTCAGGTTCAATGCGGTCCCTCGATATCGATCGTCGCTGTGAGTGTCGGTCCAGCCTCGTTAACCCGCCAGCTCCGCCACGAACGCATCGAACGTCCGCAACGGATGCCCGACCGCCGCTGCCGACGCCGCGACCGCGTTCGCATCGGCGACGCCGCCTTCCTGTTGTTGCGCGATGAACATTCTTTTCAATGAATCGAGCAGCCAGGGCGGCAGGAAGGCTTCGACCGGCTTGCCCCACGCGTCGACATCGTCGCCGCCATACACGACCTTGCGATCGAAGTGCCGTGCATACACTTCGGCCGCGCCGGGCCCGCTGACGGTGTCCGGCCCGTGCAGGTGATAGTCGGCGCCGGCGTGGCCGTCTTCGGTCAGTACGCGCACGGCGCAGTCGGCGATGTCGCGGGTGTCGATGCGGTTGTTGCCGATCGAGCCGATCGGCATGGAGTACACGCCGTGCTCCTTGATGACCGGAATGATGGACAGGTCCGTCTGCATGAAGAAGTTCGGCCGCAGGAACGTGAAGTCGGCGCCGCTGTTGCGGATCGCTTCCTCGATGGGCAGCTTGGCCAGGTAGTGCGGGACGCCGGGCTCCTTGTTCGGGTTCGCGACTGACAGGAACACGATGTGTTTGACGCCGGCCCCGACGGCCGCGTTCACGGCATTCAGGCCGCGCGCCGTTTCCGTTTCGCCGTTGGACGTAATCAAAAACAGTTTGTCGACGCCGGCGCAGGCGGCATCCAGGCCAGCGCCGGTTTCCAGGTCGCCGATAACGCCCTGCACGCCGTCCGGCAGCTTGCCGAGATTTTCTTCCGAGCGGCTTAAAGCGCGGACCGACGCACCCTTGGCGAGCAGGCCGGCAATCGTGGGGCGCCCGACATTGCCGGTGGCGCCGATGACGAGAATGGTCATATGTTTTCCTTCAGGGGTCTGACCCCAAGATTGTAGCGCGCTCTAACGAGCGCAATTATTGCTGGTGTTCTGCCCACGGCAGCGTTCCCCACAGGCGCCGGGCGCCCGTTTTTTGGGGATCAGCCCCGGGCGCGCTCGATCGCTTCCGTAATCAGATCTCGCGCCTGATCCGCGCCGAGCCAGTCGCCGATCTTGACCCACTTGCCGGGTTCCAGGTCTTTGTAGTGTTCGAAGAAGTGTTGAACCTGCTTCACCGTGATGTCCGGCAGGTCCGAAAAATTCTTGACGTGGTCATAGCGCTTGGTCAGGCGGTGCGACGGTACCGCGAGGATCTTTTCGTCCTGCCCCGCGTTGTCTTCCATGATCAGCACGCCGACGGGTCGCGCATTGATCACGCAGCCCGGCGCCAGTTCACGGGTATTGCAGACCAGCACATCGATCGGGTCGCCGTCGTCCGATAACGTATGCGGCACGAAGCCGTAGTTGCCCGGGTATGACATAGGCGTATACAGGAAGCGGTCGACGAACAGCGTACCGGCCTCCTTGTCCAGCTCATACTTGATGGGTTGGCCCCCGACGGGCACCTCGATAATCACGTTGATGTCCTGGGGCGGGTTGTCGCCGATGGCGATCGCTTCGATTCTCATGCGCGGAGCATAGCATTG
>JBLYYV010000429.1:0-5504 GCA_048550095.1 Gammaproteobacteria bacterium | reverse complement strand
CTGGCGCTGTGGCTGAGCCATATAATAGTTTTGATGGTCGGTATGTCGCTGACCCAAAGCGCGGATGCGGAGAACGTCTCTTGGGTACGTGGTACTTGAGTCTGGCTGGCTGTCTGTTGCTGGTAATGGTCGGTATGTATATCCATTGGAGCGTGGTCGTTATCGGCCTGCTGCTGCCGTTCCTGCCCATGCTCTCATTCGTGCTGGCCCGCCGCACTGAACGTCGTCGTGACAGCCGGAATTCGAACGCGGCAGGTCGGGTGCCGGCAGGCGAAGACCGCGGCGATCAGCCTTAGCGGCCGGATTTCTCGTACAATCGGGACAGGGATTTCAACAGCGAAGCAGTCCGTGCGAGCGAATAATCAGGACGATTACGACGTCATCATCGTCGGTGGTGGATTGGTCGGTGCCAGCATGGCCTGCGCGCTGGATGGCGCCCCCGTGTCCGTCGCCGTGATCGAGCGCTTCGCGCCGGAAGCGCCCGCACAGCCGAGTTTCGACGAGCGCACCATCGCGCTGACCTGGAGCTCGCGGCAGATTTTCGGCGGTCTGGGCCTCTGGGAGTCCATTCGCGACGAGGCGTCGCCAATCCGGGATATCCACGTTTCCGACCGTGGCCATGCGGGATCCTGCGTGCTGTCGCACCGCGATGCCGGGACGGAGGCGCTCGGCTATGTTCTCCCGACCCGGGTGCTCGGGCCGGCGTTACATGAGCGCATGCAAGCGGCCCCGAATGTCACGCTGATATGCCCAGCGGACGTGGCCAGCATCAAGTGCCATGCCGGCCGCGTCGATGTGCAGGTCCGGCACGCCCATGAAGACTTGCCGCGCGGCCTGACGGGCCGCCTGCTGATCATGGCCGACGGCGGCAGATCGACGCTCGGCGAACAGCTGGGCTTCGAGAGTCATCGTAAAACTTACCCGCAATCGGCATTAATCACCACGGTGCGTTCGGACCGGCCCCACGAAGGTCGGGCTTATGAGCGTTTCGTGGGCAGCGGTCCGCTGGCAATGTTGCCGATGCACGATCGCGATTTCGCGGTCGTCTGGACGCTGGAGCCGGATTCCGTCGCGTTGCTGCAAGAGCTGCCGGACGAGCAGCTACTGGCACGGTTGCAGGCGGCATTCGGTGAACAGGCCGGTCAGTTCACGGATCTCGGGGGACGTCAGATCTATCCGTTGAGCGTGTCACGACTGGGGCGGCCGGGTGCGCCACGAGTCGTCGCGATCGGCAACGCCGCGCACGTCGTTCATCCCGTGGCGGGGCAGGGTTTCAACCTCGGACTCAAGGACGTGGCGGACCTCGCCGATCAGATTCGCGATTGCGCGCAGCGCGGCGATGATATCGGCGATGCCCGCGCCGTGAGGCGCTACGCTCGTCTGCGGCGCCGGGAAACGCGCAACGTTCTGAATTTTACGGATGGGATGATCGGCGTTTTCGCTTCCGATTTTCCGCCTTTGGTGGTCGGGCGTAACCTGGGCCTGACGGCAATCGACCGACTGCCGCTGGTCCGGCGCGCACTGCTGGCCCGCACGATGGGTTTGCACGGACGTCAGCCAAGACTGGCGGCCGGCCGGCCGTTGCCTGCGACGGTGCCGGTGAACCGGCAGCACTATGACGTCGTCATCGTTGGCGCCGGGTTGATCGGTGGTGCGCTGGCGTGCCTGCTCGGAAACACCCGTTACAAGATCGCGATACTCGATCGGTCGCCGCCGCCCGCGAGGCCCGTGGATGAGTTCGGACTCAGGATCAATGCCTACAATCGGGCGGCCGAGCGTGTCCTGAGGGATTGTGGCGTCTGGGAGCACCTGCCCGCAGACCGCATTTTTCCGTTTCGCCGCGTACACTGCGGCAACGCCGATGGCGAGGGTGCGATCGATTTCGCGGCGAGCGAACTCGGCGAGTCTCATCTCGGGCATTTCGTCGAGAACGAACTTGTCACCGCGGTCCTGATGGAACGCGTGGCGAAGCTGGAAAACGTCGACGTCGTGACCGATGCAGAAATCGTCGGTGTATCGTTCGAGCGTGAGCAGGCTGTGGTCCACGTCGACGGCAGCGACGCATTCTCCGCGAGGCTCCTCGTCGGCAGCGACGGCGCGAATTCGCGGGTCCGCGATGCGGCGGGAATCGGCGTCAGCAAGCACCCATATCACCAGCGCTGCATCGTCGGCACCATTTTCTTCGAAGGCGACCTCGACGAAACGGCGTGGCAGAGATTTCTGCCGACGGGGCCGGTCGGACTGCTGCCGCTGGCCGAGGGTCACTGTTCGCTCGCATGGAGTTGTCATGAGGATCATGCTGGGCGGTTGCTGGGCCTCGACGACGCGGCGTTTTGTGCCGAACTCGACGAGGCGATTCAGGGGCGGCTCGGGAAGATCACGGGCGTCGGTCAGCGCGCGTCGTTCCCGCTGGTCGCGCGTGACGCGTCAACCTATGTCGCGGACCGGACCGTGCTCGTCGGTGACGCGGCGCATGTGATTCATCCGCTCGCGGGTCTCGGCGCCAATATCGGGTTCCAGGATATCTGGGCCTTGTCGCAGGTGTTGCTGGAAGCGGCCGACGATCCCGATGCCGACATCGGCGCGCCTTATCGTCTGCGCCATTACGAGCGGCGCCGCCATCGCGAGAATCGGCTGGTGATGTCGACGATGTCCGCCTTCAACGCGGTGTTCAGCAATGATGCCTATCTGCTCGGACGGCTACGGGACCGTGCGATGGGTTTCGCAAATGCGGTCGCGCCGGCGAAAAAGCTCCTGATGCGTCGTGCGATGTGGATGGAGATGAGCCCGGTGGATGCGAGCGGCAGCGAATAGGGCGCGGATTTCGCATCACAGCGTATTCTTATATATGTTGCCGTCTTTCATGATCAGGCGCAGGTTCGCTTCGTAATCCTCCAAAACGGTAACGTCGTCCAGCGGGTCGCCATCCACGATCAGCAGGTCGGCGTAAGCGCCGGGTTGAATCACGCCGAGTGGGCCGTCTTTGTAGGGGTTACGCGGGCCGGTCAGTTCCAGTAATTTGGCATTGTGGCTCGTGGCCTGCTTCAGGATTTCGAGCGAATCGAACCAGCGCAGCCGATAGCTGAATTCCTTAACGGCGCCCACATATACGCGTTCTGCGCCGAACGAGTCCGTGCCGAATGCGACCGGCAGGCCGATCTTCCTGGCCGTGTTCATCAGGTTATCCACGCCATCCATGACGGACTTGGCCTTGCGGCCCCGTTCCGTCTCAGTAGTTAGCGGGTAGTTCCTGACGAAGCCAAATGATTGCGACGAAAGATACGCGCCGTCCGACTTGATCCGTTTGAGTGTGGGTTCGGTGAGCAGGTGCCCGTGTTCGATGACTTTCACGCCCGCATCGAGCGCGCGGTTGACGGCCTCGTCGGTATAAGCATGCACCGTAACGTAGGTATGCCAGTCGGCGGCCGCATCGACGGCGGCGCGGAGTTCCTCGACGCTGAACTGCACCGTGTCCAGCGGGTCGTACTCGGAACTGATCCCGCCGCCGGCCATGACCTTGATCTGCGTTGCGCCCTGTCGCAGGGATTCCCGAACCGCGCGACGCACCTCGGCGGGCCCGTCGGCCAGCAGCGTATAGCGAGCCTCGAAAGCATTCGGGACACCGCCCATATTCGGATGCGGGTCGGTGCGCTCGCGAAAGTCTCCGTGTCCGCTGGTCTGCGAGATATACATCGCGGACGGATAAATCCTCGGCCCATCTGCGTGACCTTCATCGATTGCCCGCGCAATTCCCTGGGACGGACCGCCGACATCGCGCATCGTGGTCCAGCCGCGCATGAGCAACATGCGAGCAATTTTTAATGACAAGGCGGCGACGTAGGCGGGATCTTGCTTTGGCGCGTCCGCGGCGGGGATCGGCGAGGCGATATGCGCATGCGCGTCGATGATGCCGGGCATCAACACGCGACCGCCGCCGTCGACAGTCAGCGCGTCCGCGTTCGCAGGCAGGTTCGTGCCGATCGAGTGAATCAGGTTGTCTTCAATCAGGACGTCCTGACCGGGTGACGTACGATCGCTGGTGCCGTCCCAGACGCTGACGTTGCGAATGAGGATTTGTACGGCGGGCGGCTGCGTTCCGGCGACTTCGGCCAATGTGTCGAATGCTGCAATACACGTGCAGATTACGCTGAGTAACAAAACCTTGTGCAAATCCATCCGGGCAATCTCCGCAGTGGTCGATGATCTCGATGAGATCACCATAGCGGCTGACAGAATCTAAGAAAAGGCGCGATCGGCAGGGTAGGGCCGACGCGGCCGCGGGTGGGCCCACGCACGTCGTCCTGGCTGCACGCGAACTCGGCGGCTATCACCGCGCCTGGTCGATCACGGCAGGTACGGCGCACGCTAGGAGCGCGACGGTCCTGAATACCGGAAGATCGGGTCGCTGAGTCCCAAGGCGTAGTGTCGGCGTACTCAGCCGTGTGTCAGCTGAGAAGCATATCCCGATTATGAAAATATTCTGGCCCAGGCAGAGATTTGTATACATAAAGTAGCAGGGTTATATTGAATCCAACGGCCCCACCGATGACGCACACCGATAAGGCCGGGAATAACAATCTGAACAAGAATCTCGCTCGCTGCGGGCAGTCGCGTTCGTATGTCGGGCGTAAGGGGAGATGCTATGAGAAATTCTTGCCTTCGATCTGCAAGTCTATGTGCAGGACTACCGACAGCACGTGCTCGTTGCGATTCTTTATCTAAATTAACGGCAGCGATAATTTTCGTCTTTTGCTGCTCGGCAAACGGGGCGACGACCTATCAGTACGTCGGACCAAATTTCAACGACATCGTGGATGACGATAATCCGCCGGCTGGTAGCTATACAACGGCGATGAATTTAACTTTGACAATTACTTTGGATGCGCCATTACCTGCTGCCGGTTCGCAAATTGATTTCACAAGCAATCTGCTGTCGTATTCTGCTAGCGACGGGCGCCATGTGTTAACGGAGTCAAACTCGACGCTTAGCGGGTTTGCTTTTGTTAATCAGAACAGCGAAATCTTTGGGCACTTGGTAACCGTCAAAACGGGCCCCTTAGGATTGCAGGACGGGGACCCCACCGGCCTCAGTGAGGGAGACCAGTTGATTACGATGAATACCGACTTCATCGATCCGGGCAGTGCTGGTGACTTGGCAAGTGTCATCCAATGTGTTGCTGCACCCTGCATTCTCGGGGATGGCGACTTCGACCGAGACCTTGCCCAGAACCGGATTAACATACCGGGTACCTGGTCTATTGTTCCGATTCCCGCTGCCGCCTGGCTGTTCGGCTCGGCGCTTGGGTTGCTGGGGTGGGCGAGGCGCGGGAACATCTGAATTTTCGCGAAAGTGCATGAAGGAAAGCCCGGCTTCGCGCCGGGTTTTTCTTGGGTGTCGAATGTCCGCTTTTGGCTGCGGCTGCGAACGGGCGTTAGCACGCGCAGCCAGATCGATGGATACGCCGCGGCCAACTGTGGCGACGATTGCCCGTTTAGGGTTGCCT
>JBLYYV010000428.1:0-6200 GCA_048550095.1 Gammaproteobacteria bacterium | reverse complement strand
TTCCGCAGCTCGCATGACCTATGAGCAGGTCGACGAGATCCATAGCGGCGATGTGTCTGCACGCAAGAAGTTTTCGAGAATAATCCCGCAAATAGATAATTTATATGGAGTATTTTCTTCTTTGCTGAGCGCGCGCCGACGACGCGGCGCGCTCGATCTGGATTTGCCGGAGGTGCAGGTGATCATGGGCGACGACAGCCATATTGACCGCATCGTCCCGCGACGTCGCAACGATGCGCATCGGCTGATCGAGGAATGCATGATCGCGGCCAACGTCGAGGCCGGCCGGTTCCTGCGCAGGGAGCGACTCGCATCGCTGTATCGCGTGCATGACAAACCCGAGGAAGACCGCTTCGAGGACCTGCGTGTCCTGCTGCAGGAAGTCGGCTTCAAGGTCCCGGACGAGGCCCGCACCGACCCCGGGAAACTCAATCACCTGCTGGAACAGATAGCGGATCGCCCGGACTACGCCGTGCTGGCGGTCGCGGTGTTACGCAGCCTGAGCCAGGCGGTATACCAACCGCACAACATCGGCCATTTCGGTTTGGGTCTGTCCACCTATGCCCATTTTACTTTGCCGATTCGCCGTTACCCGGACCTGCTGGTACACCGCGCCATTGGTCATCGCATCGACGGCGGGAAGCCGGGTGCGTTTCGCTATGATCAGGCGGCGATGGAGCAACTCGGCAAGACCTGCTCAATGCTCGAACGGCGCGCCGAGGACGCGACCCGGCAGGCCGAGGCACGTTATAAATGCGCGTATATGCTGGACCATGTGGGCGATGTCCTGACGGGTATCGTGACCGGCGTGACCCATTTCGGCCTGTTCGTGACCCTCGATGACCTGTTCATCGACGGCCTCGTGCACGTAACCAGCCTCGGCAATGACTATTACCACGCGGAGCATGGTGGGCTGCGTCTGACGGGCGAACGGACCGGACGGAGTTTCGGGCTCGGCGACGCTGTCACGGTCAGGGTGCTGAGGGTCGATATCGACGAAGCCAAGCTTGATCTTGGACTGGTCGATGAAGACGACGATGCGTCGGGCAAAGACCGGACATCGACCCGCCGCGGGCGACGGCGGAAGCGCCGTTAGCGGCGGCGGCGTGCCAGGTCAATCAACCCGGCAACGAACGCTGGTCGGCATCAATGCCGTCGCGACCGCGCTTCGTCGTGCGCCGGACAGCATCGCGCGCATCTGTCGGCAGCGAGATCTCGGTCCGCGCCGGGCAGCCCGCCTGGATGCGGCGTTTAAAGGCCACGCTATCGATGTCGAGCACGTGGGTGCCGACGAGCTCGCGCGGCTTGGCGGCACGGATCGGCATCAGGGCGTCGTCGCCATCGTTAATGAACGGGCGCCGCTGAACGAAGCCGAGGCGAAGGATTTCGTTCGTGCCCTGGCGCAACCGCTGCTGCTCGTGCTGGATGGGATTCAGGATCCTCGTAACTACGGAGCCTGCCTCCGCACGGCCGATGCAGCCGGGGTGGACCTCGTGATCACGGCTCGAAGTCGCAACGTCGGCCTGACGCCGGTCGTCAGCAAGGTCGCGGCAGGCGCGGCGGGTCTGCAGCCCGTCGCCGAGGTCGCCAATCTCGCCCGCTTCATGAAGTTCCTGGCGGCGGAGGGCGTCTGGTTGATCGGCACGGACGATGCGGCGGAGAAATCGCTTTACGAAGCCGATCTGCGAGTAGGACTGGCGCTGGTTCTGGGCGCCGAGGGCTCCGGATTACGTCACCTGACGCGCGAGCGTTGCGACGAGCTGGTCAGCCTCCCGATGCTGGGAGCCGTCGAGAGCCTGAACGTGTCCGTAGCGACCGGCGTCTGCCTTTACGAGTGCCAGCGCCAGAGGTCGGCCTGACCGGGCCGCGGGGCCCTTAAATCCTTGCGAGCGGGACAGCCGTCCGGTAGGATTCGCCCTCCCGCGAACCGGCGATCATGGATCATTCCTGCCACCCGCGTTCACGGTCCTCCTTGCTGCACGGCTTCGGCCGGCGGCTCTAATCCGAAGGGAGTCACAATGAGACATTACGAAATCGTGTTCCTGGTCCATCCGGACCAGAGCGAGCAAGTCCCCGCGATGGTCGATCGCTACAAGTCGATCGTCGCGACGAGCGGCGGCAACGTGCACCGCCTCGAAGACTGGGGTCGGCGCCAACTCGCTCACTCAATCGCCAAGCTGCACAAGGCGCATTATGTGCTGATGAATATCGAGTGTGATAAGAGCGCTCTCGACGAAATCCTCGGCGCGTTCAAGTTCAACGACGCGGTTCTGCGTCATCTCGTCATCAAGCGCGACGAGGCGATCACCGAGCCGTCACTGCTTGCCAAGCCCGAAGGGTCGAAAAGCGACGATGCCGGCGATTCCCGTCCGGCGTCCGATGACAAGGCCGAAGAAACAGCGGCCGAAAAGCCAGTCGAGCCCGCTGCGGCGGAGCCGGACGAGGCCGACGAGAGTGACGAGGTCACGGAAGAGGCGGCGCCTGCGGAAGCGGACGCGCCGGCAACCGAAGAGGTCAAGGCAGCACAATGAGCAGATACTTTCGACGACGCAAGTTTTGCCGATTTACCGCAGATGGTGTCAAAGAGATTGATTACAAGGATCTCGACACCCTGCGCAACTATGTAACCGAGACCGGCAAGATTGTGCCGAGCCGCATCACCGGCACCAAGACGCACTACCAGCGTCAGCTGGCGACCGCGGTCAAGCGGGCGCGCTACCTTGCCTTGTTGCCTTACACCGACAAGCACTGAGCGGCGTGGGCCGGGGCGCATGCGCACCGGTCTGAACTGAATCATGCGATCCGGTTTCGGACGCTGGATCCTTCAGCATCGTGGCGCTCGCGTCGGCCTGATTGCCGGCCTGTTGCCATTGCCGCTGACGGGTGTGCTGAGCGCGGCGATCGTCGTCGCGGTCGCGGTCTCCCGAGGCTGGCGAGAAGCCGTTTTCGATGCCGTTGCAGCGATGGTGGTACTGGCCATCGTCACGGCGTTCGCGGGCGGTATGTGGTCGCAGATGGCGATCAGCGGCGCGTCGACCTGGTCGCTCGCGATCCTGCTGGGCACGCTGACCGGGATTTACGGCTCGCTGACGCTGGCGCTGCAGGTACTGCTCGTGATCGGGCTTGTCAGCCTGGTGGTGTTTTCGCTCGTCGTGGGCGACACGATCGGCTTCTGGGAAGGCGTGCTGAGCAACTTCGCGGAGCAGATGGTGGAACTGGGTGTGCAGTTCAGCGAGCCGGATGCGCTGCTGCAGCTTGCGCCGATGATGAGCGGACTCGTCGGAGCCAGTGTCGTCAGCACGTCGATGATCGCTTTGATCATTGGTGCCTGGTGGGCAAGCGGTTCGGGCGGCCCGGCGTTCCGCAGCATGTTCGTGCAGATCAGGCTCGGGTATGTGCTCGGCGCTGTCGCCGTGCTGGCGGGCATCGGCACGTTGTTCCTCCCGGGCGAGGCGTCCGGTAACGCGTTGTTGTTGCTGGGCGTCGGCTTTGTGTTTCAGGGGCTGGCCGTCGTGCATTGGCTGGTCGCGACGAGAGGGTTGCCATGGATCGTACTGGTCCCGGTGTACCTGCCGTTTTTTATGGGCGCTTCGATTTCGGTCATGGCGCTTTTTCTGCTGGCTTCGGCCGGTTTTGTAGACAACTGGTACAACCTGCGCAGAGCGGGTTCCGATGGACGGTGACCGCGCTCGTGCGCGTACCGCTCGCATTCAATTTGGTTTAATCTGGCGTTAGCCAGTCGACGGAGAGCGACAAAAAATGGAAGTCATCCTGCTGGAAAAAATCGACAACCTCGGCACGATCGGTGATCGCGTCAAGGTTCGTTCGGGATATGGTCGAAACTACCTGCTGCCGAAGGGCAAGGCGACCCTCGCGACACCCGAGAACATCGCGGTATTCGAAGAACGACGTGCGGAACTCGAGCGCAAGCAGGCCGATGAAATGGCGGCGGCGGGCGCGCGTGCCGATCAGATCGGTGCGCTGAGTATCAAGTTACTCGCAAAGGCCGGTACCGAGGGCAAGATCTTCGGTTCTCTCGGGACCATCGATATCGCAGACGCGTGCACCGAAGCCGGCGTTCACGTGGAGCGCAGCGAGGTCCGGCTCCCGGACGGTCCGCTGCGCACGCTCGGTGAGCACGAAATCGAGATTCACCTGAGTTCGGACGTCAACGTAACCCTGCGTGTCGAAGTCGTCTCAGACGGTGAGCCGCCGGTCGAGATAGAGGATTTCGATGCGCCGGCCGACGATCAGGAAGAAGCGGGCGACGTTGACGCGGGCGATACGTCGGCCTGACGCTGACGAGAGGGCACGGTGTCAGCGATCCCCGATCACGACGAGTATCCCGGTGCACCGGATCGGCTGAACCTGCCACCTCAATCGACGCAGGCGGAGCAAGCGCTGCTCGGCGGGTTGATGCTGGATGCCAGCGGCTGGGACCGGGTCGCCGACCAGGTGACCGGCGACGATTTCTACCGGAACGACCATCGCCTGATCTTCGACGCCATTCGGCAGCTGTCGGAGCGCAGCCAGCCCTGCGACGCCGTCACGCTCTCGGAGTACCTCGAGAAGCGCGCCCAATTGGTCGATGCCGGCGGCCTGGGTTATCTCGGCAGCCTCGTCGCGGATACGCCGAGTGCCGCCAATGTTGCGGAATACGCGCGGATCATTCGTGAGCGCGCGTTGCTGCGGCGCCTGATCCAGGCGGGCAACGAGATCGCGGGCAGCGCGTACCACACCGAAGGCCGGCTGATTTCCGAACTCGTCGACGAGGCCGAGCGCAAAGTGTTCGAGATCGCCGAGCAGGGACAACGCCGGGGCGCCGGGTTCGTCCATCTTCGCGACGTGTTGCCGACGACGATCGATCAAATCGATGAGCGTCACCAGAATCAGCAAGCTGTCACGGGTCTGTCGACGGGATATACCGCGTTCGACGAAATGACCGCGGGTCTGCAGAAAGGCGACCTGATCATCGTCGCCGGGCGTCCGTCGATGGGTAAGACCTCGCTCGCCTTGAACATCGCAGAGAATGCGGCGCTGAACCCGGCGAAGCCGGAGCCGACCGCGGTTTTCAGTATGGAGATGTCGACCGAGCAGCTCGCACTGCGAATGGTTTCGTCACTGGGGCGAGTCAACCAGTCATACTTGCGCACCGGCCGTTTCGGTGACGAAGACTGGCCGCGGATCAACGGCGCGATCCAGATGATGTCCGAGGCGCCGATGTACATCGACGATACGCCGGCGCTGACGCCGACCGAGATACGCGCGCGCGCGCGTCGCCTCAAGCGTCAGCATGGCCTGTCGCTGATTGTCGTCGACTACCTGCAGCTGATGCAGGTCGCAGGCACCAAGGAGAATCGTGCGACCGAGATTTCCGAGATCTCGCGTTCGCTGAAGGCGCTGGCGCGCGAGCTCGAAGTGCCGATCATCGCCCTGTCGCAGCTGAATCGAAGCGTCGAACAGCGCACCGAGAAGAAGCCGATGATGTCCGACCTGCGTGAGTCAGGCGCCATTGAGCAGGACGCCGACCTGATCATCTTTATCTATCGTGAAGAGGTCTACGACAAGCAAACGCCGCGCAAGGGCATCGCCGATATCAATATCGCGAAGCAGCGAAACGGGCCGGTCGGCGAATTCCCCCTGACCTTCCTCGGCCAGTTCACGAAGTTCGAGAACTACGTGCCGGAAATCGAGGTGTTTTGATGGCTGCGTCGGCCGTCGCCAGCATTCGGCCGGCGGCGCTGCGAAACAATCTCGACCGTGTCCGCGCCGCGGCACCCGGCTGTCCGGTCCTCGCCGTGATCAAGGCCGACGCCTATGGTCACGGCATGGCGGACGTCGCCCGGATCCTCGATGCGGCCGACGCATACGCGGTGGCCCGTTTCACGGAGGCCGTCGCACTCAGACGTTGCACCGACAAAAACATCCTCGTCATGAGCGAATCGCTCGGCCATGACGAAGCCGGCATCGCGCGTGACCATAAGCTGCAGGTCGTCGTTCACGACGTTGCGCAGATCGATCTGTTGGCGACCCTCGGGGCCGGAAATTCGTTGTCGGTGTGGCTCAAGATCGACAGCGGCATGGGACGGCTGGGGATCGCCCCGGCCGACACGCCGAACGCCGTCGCGCGTCTGCGGGAATGCAATTGCGTCGCCGGCGATCCCGTTCTGATGACCCATTTCGCTTGCGCCGACGAGCGG
>JBLYYV010000427.1:0-3084 GCA_048550095.1 Gammaproteobacteria bacterium | reverse complement strand
TCTGGGCGGTCGCGACAGCACCGGCGCCGGGCTCGCTCGCGTCTTCGGTTCGTGGGACCTGACCGGTCGCGGTACGGCGAACACCGGCTCGTTCGTCTGGAAGTTCGAGCACCGGCACGGCTATGCGAATCCCGCGCCGGCGCGGCTGTGGGCGATCACGGAACTCGGCTATTTGGGCCTGATGAACCCGCCATTCAACGACGACGGTACCCGAGCGCAGAATTTCTACTGGCGACAGCGCTTCGGCGACGGGCGCTATTCGCTGGTGGCGGGATTCCTCGACGTCACCGATTTTCTCGACTTGTACGGCATGATCAGCCCGTGGTTGCACTTCACGAACTTCGTGTTCACGACCGGCGGTGCATCGATCGACCTGCCCAATGACGCCGGTCTCGGCGTGGGTTTCGGCGCGATGCTGACCGAGCAGGTTTACCTGATCGCGAGCCTGCAGGATGCCAACGGCGACCCTAACCGGTTCTGGGACAGCATCGATACGTTCTTCGACGACAACGAGTATTTCACTTCGCTCGAGCTCGGCTGGACCAGCGGCAAAGACTATATCTACGTCGACAATTACCACGTGACCGTCTGGCACAAGGACGAGCGTGAGGCGGCGGGCAAGCCGAGCGGTTGGGGAATCAACTTCTCATTCGCCCGCTTCGTCAACGACACCTGGATGCCGTTCCTGCGCGGCGGCTGGTCGGATGACGGCGATTCGTTGCTGGAAAGGTCGCTCAGCGGTGGCGTCGGCTATCGGCTTCGCAACAACAAGGATCTGTTCGGCGCGGGCCTGAATTGGGGCAAGCCGAACCCTAACCAGGGTGCGGGGAATGATGCGCAGTACGCCGCCGAAATATTTTATCGCCTGATGGTCGGCAAGCGTCTCAACCTGACCGCAGACGTCCAGTACGTGCGGGATCCCGCGATCAACCCGACCGCCAGTTCGATCTGGGTGCTGGGTGTTCGGGCTCGTCTCGCATTCTGACTTTGACCGCCATCCACACATTCTTGGAAACTCTGAAATGAAGAATATTCTTACGCTATTGCTGATCGTATCCGCCGGTATCGCGTCAGCCGCAAGTAGCGGCGGCGACGACCGTGGCGGATTCCAGTCCGGTTACGGGGACGTCCCGGAGTTCGGCGGCCCCGACGGTGTATCGCAACAATTGAAAAAGGCTGACCGGCACAAAGAATCGACGTTCGACTGGCAAGCACCGGAACGATGGCTGAAGCCCTGGTACGACTGGAAGAGCAAGGTCCAGGACAACCGAGGGATCGCCATGGGCTTCTTCTTCAGCGTGCTTGGTCAGGTCGCGAGCGATACCACCACAGGCGACGATGACGCGCTCGGCGGGATCTATCGCTTTCATGGCAGTTGGACGCTGGTCAATCGCGGCCGAAAGGATCCGGGTCGCATCGAGTGGCGCATTGAGAATCGCTCGAACATTGGCGGGTTCCAGGCGCCCGGCACGCTTGGCGGCGCCGTCGGCGCCGCCGCCCTGAATACCGGCTTCGGCTACTCGGAGAAGTTCAAGACCGATCTGTCGGTGCTGAACTGGACGCAAGGCTTTCGCGAAGAGACGGTCGGCGTGGCGGTCGGCCGACTCGCGTTCGACGTCTATCTCGACGCGATGCCGTTTCAGACATTCTCGCGTGGCTTCCTGAACCGTGCATTCCTCGTTAGTCCGACGATCGGCACGACCGGCATAGGTGCACTCGGCACCGTCGCGCGAGGCTTTCTGGGCAAGAACTTCATGCTCGGCGGACAGATCTACGACGCCAACGCGGCCAGCGGCGACTTCGACTGGGACACTATTCAGGAGAATGAATACCTGAAGGCCGTCGACCTCGCCTGGACCCCCTCATACGCACGGCGCAAGACCGACAAGATTCAGTTCACGTACTGGGACAAGGACGCACGCGAAAAGGCCGGCGTATCAAGCGGGCATGGCTGGGCGGTCAGCGCAAGCTGGCAGGTCGGCGAGAAGCTGCTGCCGTTCCTGCGTTTCGGTCACTCGAACGGCGGCGCTGGCGTCGCGGCCGAGAGCGCAGTAAGCGGTGGCTTCGAATACGCCGTTCGACCCGACCAGGCCTGGTCGTTAGGCGTGGGCTGGGCTGAGCCCGCCAACAAGCCGGCCGGTGCCGACGACGAGTACGTCATTGAGACCTCGTACAAGTTCCAGCTCGCCAAGAACTTCTCCTTGTTACCTGACTTGCAATTGCTGATTGATCCGGTAAACCAGCCAAGCAAGAGCAGCGTCTGGATTTTCAGTGTTCGGGCTATTTTGACGCTTTAAGCCGGGCGCGATCCGATGACCGGTCTTTGGTATGGCCCCGCTATTTCGGACCACCTGGTTAAGGCGCGATAATGCGCTTTGGAGGTGGAGCATCGGGAGAAGGAATCGATATAGCGCGGAGTTCAAACGACAAGCCTTAAGGCGCGCCAACGAACTGGGAGTGACCGACGCGGTGGTCTGTGAGGAGCTCGGTGTCAGCACACGACAACTGCGACGTTGGCGTGACGCGATCCAGGAGCGCGGTGAGGAGAACGCCTTTTTTGGTCACGGCGAGGCCCGGGACCAGGAACTGGCCAAGCTACGGCGAGCGCTGAAGAAGGTCACCGAGGAGTGGGGTTTTTTAAAAGACGCGGCCAGGTACTTTGCCAAGGAGTCGAAGTGAGATATGCGTGTATCCACCGACGCCGCCGTCAGCACTCAATCAGGAAGATGTGTCGGCTATTCGCGCCGGCGAGCCCCGACCGGGCACAGATTGTGCCCAGCGCACGCGCTGTCGCTGAGCGCAGCGAGGCAGCGGCCATCGATCGGCAATATGGGATGTCCTGGGCCCAGCGCCTCGAGCGCGTATTCGCCATCGACATCGAGACCTGCCGGCAATGCGGCGGCCGGCTGCGCGTCTTTGCCAGCATCGAGGAACCGGTGGTGATCGAGCGGATTCTCAAGCACCTTGGCCGGCAGGCCGTGCCGATCGATCCCGCGCACCGCCCCGGTCAAATCGGCTGAGCGGCTTATACTTCTCATTCGCGGAGTTGGTCGGCAAGAAAGTCAAATGCCATGGAATAAGGCG
>JBLYYV010000426.1:0-2562 GCA_048550095.1 Gammaproteobacteria bacterium | reverse complement strand
GATTCTTCCCATTTTTGTCTATAGTGGGAATATATTTCCTATAAGTTGCGTTTTTGTTAATTATAGTGGGACTTCGTAATTCCACTATTTGTGACCCGGACGCATTCCCGCTACAACTCGACCTGTTAGAATTCGCGGCCTTCTCAGTCGGGAATTCAGGCCATGATCGGCTTGCTGCAACGCGTTAGTCACGCCAGCGTCACCGTGGGTGGCGAGGTCACGGGCCAGATCGGGCAAGGCCTGCTGGTGCTCGTCGCGGTGCAGCGCGGCGATGGCCCCGAGCAGGCCCGACGCCTCGCCGAGCGGCTGCTGTCGTATCGCGTGTTCGAGGACGACACGGGGCGGATGAACCTCGACGTGACCCGGATAGACGGTGGTCTGCTGCTCGTACCGCAGTTCACGCTTGCCGCCGACACCGGTAAAGGAAATCGTCCCAGCTTCTCCCGCGCCGCGGAGCCGGAGGAGGGACAAGCGCTGTTCGACGAGTGCGTCGCGGCAACGCGGGCCCGGTGGGATAAGGTCGCAACCGGCCGGTTCGGTGCGAACATGAACGTGGAACTTCTGAACCAGGGCCCCGTAACGTTCTGGCTGGAAGTCCCGCCGACACGGACAGACTGACGGCGTGGCGAAACGAGCACCATGCCCGGAACCCGGCCGGATTTCGCGTATCATTGACCTATTGAATGCGACGTAACGCGCCACCGGAACGAGGTGTGCGATAAACGAGCGTCGCGAAGGCAGCTCTGGAGTAACACTATGGGATTAGGCGGAATTAGCCTGTGGCAGTTGTTGATCGTACTGCTCATCGTCATCGTCATTTTCGGCACGAAGCGCCTGAGTTCGATCGGCGGCGATCTGGGCGGCGCGGTCAAGGGTTTTCGCAAGGCCATGTCGGACGCCGAGTCCGAACCCGAACCGGCGCCGAAGAAGCTTGACGAACCCGATGCCGAGTTCTCGGAAGCGCACGCCAAAGAATCGCAGGCCGAAAAGAACCACACCTGATCCGACATGTTCGACGTCGGTTTCTGGGAACTCATCATCCTGTTCGGGCTGGGGCTTGTGATCCTCGGCCCCGAGCGGCTGCCCAAGGTTGCGATGCAGGTCGGCAACTGGGCCGGCCAGGCACGGCGCATGGCGCGCACGCTCACGTCGCAGATGAAGGAAGAGCTGGACCTGAATCAGCCGTATACGCCGCCGAACACGAACTATAGCCGGCCGGGCATGGACGACCTGAAACCACAGTCCGGCGACGAAGAAGACGACGAGGTCGAGAACTCGATCTACGATGAGCCGGA
Source organism: Gammaproteobacteria bacterium (assembly GCA_048550095.1). Lineage (GTDB taxonomy): Bacteria > Pseudomonadota > Gammaproteobacteria > Steroidobacterales > SMWD01. Next base: position 1,267 of record JBLYYV010000426.1, on the reverse strand, counting down.
CACGCGCGACCATACGGATGCCGGCGCAGAAGAAGACACCCGTGATCATACGGATGCCGGTGCAGAAGAGGTCGAGCCGGCCGAGCCTGCCAAAGACTCAAAGCCATAAGCGGCCTTTGGCACGCCTGAAGGGAAACGCATCCAGACATGACGGATGACTCGCAGGAAAACCTCGATCAGCAGGAAGACGTCGATCAGGAAGAGCCGCTCCAGGAAGAGAGCCTGATCTCGCACCTGATCGAACTCCGGTCGCGGCTGGTCAAGGCGAGCCTCGCGGTGCTGGCCGTATTCATTTGCCTCGTGCCGTTCGCACAAACGATTTTCACGCTGGTCGCCACCCCGTTGATGGCGAAGCTGCCGGAAGGTTCTTCGATGATCGCGACGCAGGTCGCGTCGCCGTTTCTGACGCCATTCAAGACGACGCTATTCGTCGCGTTATTCTTCGCGATGCCGGTCGTCATCTACCAGATCTGGGCCTTCGTCGCGCCGGGCCTCTATCGCCGCGAAAAGAAGTTTGCGATACCGATGGTGGTCTCCAGCATCGTGTTGTTTTACTGCGGCATCGCGTTCGCATACTGGGTCGTGTTCCCGCTGATGTTCGCGTTCTTCTCTTCGGTGACACCCGAGGGCGTCACGATGATGACCGACATCAGCAGCTATCTCGATTTCATCCTGACGATCTTTTTCGCGTTCGGTATCGCGTTCGAAGTGCCGATCGCAACGGTCATGCTGGTCGCCACCGGACTGGCCAATCCCGAAAGTCTGAAGCGCAAGCGACCCTACGTGTTTCTCGGCGCGTTCGTCATCGGCATGCTGCTGACGCCGCCCGACGTCATCTCGCAGACGCTGCTCGCCGTGCCGATCTACATCCTGTTCGAGTCGGGCATCATCATGTCGCGACTGATGCTCAAGCCCAAGCCCGAGACGGAAGTCGTCGGCGACGGGACGTAACGGGGTCAGAGCCCATTTTTCACGATACGTAACGGGGTCAGACCCCATTTTTCATCAAGGCCAGCAGCAGATTGACAGTACAAGGGCGAAAAATGGGGTCTGACCCCAATCGCGGCGATGCGGACCCCGATCGCGTCGATGCCGGACAGCCGGCGGGGCTGCGAACACTGTTCTTCACCGAGATGTGGGAGCGCATGAGCTATTACGGCATGCGCGCGCTGCTCGTACTGTTCATGGTGGACCAGGTCGAGCGCGGCGGCCTCGGATTCACGGACGCAAACGCGACCGCCATCTACGGTCTTTACTCGGCCGCCGT
>JBLYYV010000425.1:0-2920 GCA_048550095.1 Gammaproteobacteria bacterium | reverse complement strand
GGTCTGGTAAAGATCCAGCGTTGCGCTTTCCACGGCCACGGACTCGCGTGCCTCAAAGTCATAGAACACGACTTTGACGCTTTGCGTACCGAGATCGATGCCGAGAACTGTGCTCATGGACGACCGCACCCCTGAATCCCTCTGTGGTGTAAACGTTTACATTTTAAGCTCGATGACGCCGTAATGGCAAACCAGATTCCCGCATGCGCCCAAGCTGTTGGAAAATCAGCTGCTTCTTACAGCAAAAACGTAAATCGTTCGCTGCCGATAGGCCGAGCCGGCGTTGAGTCGCGCGGACGGAAACGAGGGCTGGTTCGGCGCGTCCGGAAATCCCTGCGCTTCCAGGCACAGGCCCGCCCGATTACCGAATGGCGCATCGAGAGAATCACCGGTAAAGAGTTGCAGCCCGGGCTGCGTGGTGAGGACCGTGAGCTGTATGCCACTCTCGAGTGACCGCAGTATCGCTGCAATGCGCGGCTCGGGCCCATCGCCGCGTACGATGAAATTATGGTCGAAACGAGTATCCCCCAGCGCTTGCAGGGCGCGAAGGTCAAACTCGCTCCCCTCTACTGAACGGGTCTCCCCGGTCGGCGCATTACTGCTATCGACGGGCGTGTAGGCATCGGCGCAGATCTCCAGCTCGTGGTCGTCAAGCGCGCCGCCGAGATTGAAATAGGCATGATTGGCCAGGCTGATCACGGTATCGCGATCGGTCACGACGTCAAAGTCGATGGCAAGCGCGAGGTCACCGAGCAACGTGTAGGTTACGGTTACCTCGCGCCTTCCCGGAAAGCCGCCCAGGCCATCGGGCAGGACGGTCCGACAGGCCACAACCGAGTTTTCGGGATAGGTGTGCAAGTCAAAATACTGCCGATGAAGCCCGCTTGTCCCACCGTGCAGGCAGTGCCCGCTCGTCGCTTCATTCGCTTCGAGTTCATGGCTTATGTCGTCGAGGGCAAAGCGCGCGCCCCGAATGCGATTGGCAAAAGGACCGACGGTTACGCCCATGAAGACGTTATCGGTACGGTAGTCTTCGAGATCCGGATATCGCAACACGGTGTTCACGCGGCCGCTCGCCGCAGGTATCTCGAGTGCGACAAGCGACGCCCCGAGATTGAGGACTTCCACGCGCAAACCCGCCGGCGATTCCAGTGTCGCCGTTTCGAGGGATTGATGATCAGGTCCTGCGTTCATCGGGATATCCTGCCGTCCGGCTGTTTGATCGCCTCATAGTAAACGTTTACGCTCTACGCTGCGCAGCGGCGCTACCGTTGACCTGACGCCTGAACATTACTAGCCCGCAACAAGAAACTGCTGAAGCAGAGGACATGCCGGACGTATCCATCAAGGAAGTTGCGAAGCTCGCAGGCGTGTCGATCGCGACCGTGTCACGGTGCATCAACAATCCCGAGAAGGTAACCGAGCGCACGCGTCTCAAGGTTCAGGAAGCTATCGTCGAGACCGGCTATTCGCCGAACACCCTCGCACAGAGTTTTCGGCGCGGCCGCACGAACATGATCATGGTCGTTCTGCCATCGATCGGCGATCCGTTCTTCACCGCCGTCATGCGCGGGATTCGAACGACCGCGAAAACGAAAGGTTACTCGGTGCTCATCGAGGAGACCCAGCACAATACGATGAGCGCCGACGAGATCGGCGCCATGCTCGTATCCCGGCAGACGGATGGCATCATTTTGCTCGCCAGCATGTCGCCGTTTGGTACCGAGATTCTCTCGGCGAAGAGTCGCCGCCGACTGCCCATCGTCGTGGGCTGCGAAAAAGTCTCGCCGGAACTGGCGGACCTGCCGAGCGTCCATATCGACAACGTTGCCGCTGCAAAGGATGCGACCAACTACCTGATCTCCCAGGGTCACAAGCGTATCGCAATGATCTTCGGCCAGGCGTCATCCTTGTTGACCAGGGACAGAGAACTCGGCTACCGCGCCGCCATGAAGGCAGCGAAGCTATCGATCAAGGATGGCTGGGTCGCCGAAGGACATCTATCGATTCCCGGCGCGCGGCAAGCGACGCGCGAACTCCTGGGACACGCCGAGCGCCCCACCGCCATCTTCTGCGCCAACGACGAAATGGCGATCGGTTGCCTGCATGAAATCAAAGCCGCCGGCCTGACGGTGCCCGGCGACGTCTCGGTAATCGGCTTCGACGATATTCGGTATGCCGAAGTCATGGACCCACCATTGACGACCATCAGCCAGCCGGCGGAAGAAATCGGCGAGCGCGTCATGCACCGCTTGTGCAAGCGCATCGAGGACGGACGCGGCAACGGCAATAATGAGTCGCAAATCGTGCCGCACAAACTCGTGATTCGGCAAAGCGTCGCGAAGCCGGCCGGCTAGCGTTCTCCGGCAGCCTGGGTAGCAGACGCTAACGCGTCCTTCCCGTAATAGCTGAAAAACTCGAAATCCGCATGCTTGCGCATGCCGGACAGGTCGTTGCAGGCAAGCCCGACGAAGGCGCCTGTGAATTGCTCACCGCTATCAAGCCCCGCCTCATCGGATAACAATCCCTGGTCGAGTACGACGGGAATGTCATTCCAGTTTTCGCCATCGGCCGACCAGGAAAAGCGTAGCTCTGCGTGATCGACATGCGCGCGCAGCCAGACAAAGCCGTCATCCGGGAGCCGCACGCGATCGTCCTGGATCGGGTAGGTCACGGCGAGTGACGAATCCGCCTCGCAGCTCATGACGCCGATGTGTCTGCCGAGCTCTTCGTCGGTCGAGATGTAGAGGTAGTGAAACTTGCGGGAGTTGTAGTAACAGATCAGCCCCGCCAGCTGCTGGAAGTTGTCGGGCTCGAAATCAACGACCGTACTCGCCTGGAAGACGAAGTCCGTCTGGCGCCTGGCGATCAGCGCCTGGTGGTACAGACTGCCCGGCGACTCCATGCCATGCAGGCGCAG
>JBLYYV010000424.1:0-2852 GCA_048550095.1 Gammaproteobacteria bacterium | reverse complement strand
CGCTAACGCCAGAATAGCCAAAGCATGCTATGTTTTGACGCCGCACCCAACGACGACCAACAGGAAGAAATCATGTCGAAGAAGAACGCGTTCTACGCCCAATCCGGAGGCGTCACGGCAGTCATCAACGCAAGCGCCTGCGGCGTCATCGAAACAGCCCGCAAGCACAGCCGCAAGATCGGCAAAGTCTATGCGGGGCGTAACGGCATCATCGGCGCGCTGCTCGAAGACATGATCGACACGAGTAAAGAAAGCAAGGCCACGATCGCGGGGCTGCGGCACACGCCGGGCGGCGCATTCGGTTCGGCGCGCTACAAACTCAAGGGGCTCGAGGAGAATCGAGCCGAGTATGAACGGTTGATCGAGGTGTTTCGTGCGCACGACATCGGCTATTTCTTCTATAACGGCGGCGGCGACTCGGCTGATACCTGTTACAAGGTGTCGCAGCTGTCGAAGAAAATGAAATTCCCGGTCCAGGCGATCCATGTGCCGAAAACCGTCGACAACGATCTGCCCATCACGGACACCTGCCCGGGCTTCGGCTCCGTCGCGAAATACATCGCGGTGTCGACGAAGGAAGCGGCGCTGGATGTCGCTTCGATGGCAGAGACGTCCACAAAAGTGTTCGTGCTCGAAGTCATGGGCCGCCATGCGGGATGGATCGCGGCAGCGGGCGGACTCGCCGGGCAGACCCGCGCCGATGCGCCGCACATAATCCTGTTCCCGGAGATCCCCTTCGACGAAGCAGCATTCCTGAAACGCGTGGATCAGTGCGTCAAGAACTACGGGTACTGCGTCGTCGTCGTCAGCGAGGGGGCAGCCTACAAGGACGGCACCTTCCTGGCCGACGCTGGTACGACCGACGCGTTCGGCCACAAGCAGCTCGGCGGCGTCGCGCAGACGATAGCGCAGCTCGTCAAGGACAAGCTCGGCCATAAATACCACTACGCGATCGCCGACTACCTGCAGCGCTCGGCGCGGCACATCGCGTCGAAAACCGACGTCGAGCAGGCCTATGCCGTCGGCAAGGCGGCGGTCGAACTTGCGCTGAAGGGCGAGAACTCGATCATGCCGGCGATCGTCCGGAAATCGGACAAGCCCTACAAATGGACGATCGGCACCGCGCCGCTCAGCCGAGTCGCCAACCGCGAGAAGATGATGCCCAAGCGCTTCATCACCAGGGACGGATTCGGCATCACGGCCGCCTGTCGCCGGTATCTCGAGCCGCTGATTCAAGGCGAAGACTACCCTCCTTACGTGAACGGCCTGCCGAAATACGTGACGCTGAAGAACGTTGCGGTCCCGAAAAAGCTGAAATCGAAGTTTGTGCTATGATCGCGCGCTAGTTCGGGGCCGGAACTCGGCCACGGCGGGGTTCAACGGGGCATGAATAAGACCTTAAGCCCTTGATCTCCAAATAAAATTGCAGTGATCGGACGCGGGCGATCGCAGTGAGTGCGACCGCAGCCCCGGTCTCTTTTTTGGTTTTCTCGGGAGGAAAAACCATGTCCAGCGACCTGGCTTTATTGCTGAGTGTCGGCGCGGGCATCATCGCCCTGCTCTGCGGCGGACCATCCATTAACCTATGTGCCGCGCACCCTCCCGCCGGACGACAATGACGGAGTAACAATCAATATGTCAGTTGCGATTATCCTGGCCCTGTCCCTTTTCGGACTCGCTGTGGCCTTTTACTACTCGCTCTCGGTCAGCCGCGTTGCGATCGATATGGGTGTCGAAGACGCCGACACGCGCGGCAAACTGCACAAGATTCATTCGGCAATCGCCGAAGGAGCGATGGCGTTCCTCAGGCAGGAATACAAGTTCATGGCCATCTTCATGGTCCTGTTCGGCATCGTCATCGCCCTCCTGATCGATGATCACCACACCGAGAACGTCAATGAAGGCATCTACACGGCCATCGCGTTCATTTTCGGCGCGATCATCTCGATCGCCAGTGGCTACATTGGCATGAAGATCGCGACCGCGGGCAACGTTCGCACAACGGTCTCGGCCAACCAGTCGCTCTCCAGCGCGTTCAATATCGCGCTGCATTCCGGCGCCGTCATGGGCTTCGCGCTGGTCAGCTTAGCCTCGCTCGGCATGCTGCTGATCTACCTCGGTCTGAAATATGCAATGCCTGACGATCTGCCACCGCACATATTGATGGAAGTCATTGCCGGCTTCGGTCTCGGCGGTTCCTCCATCGCGCTGTTCGCGCGCGTGGGCGGCGGCATCTTCACGAAAGCAGCCGATGTGGGCGCCGACCTCGTCGGCAAGGTCGAGGCGGGAATTCCGGAAGACGATCCGCGTAATCCGGCCGTTATCGCTGACAACGTTGGCGACAACGTCGGTGACGTCGCCGGGATGGGCGCCGACCTCTTCGGCTCCTGTGCGGAGAGCACCTGCGCCGCTATGGTCATCAGCGCGATTGCATTCGGCGGCAACGTCGATGCGCTTCTGTATCCGATCGTCATCTCGGCGATCGGCATTCCGGTCAGCCTGATCACGATTCTGATGATCCGCGTCAAGAGCGAAGATCAGGTGGGCCCGGCGCTGAAACGCATGCTGATCATCTCGAGCGTAATCATGGCCGCCGTCATGTTCTTCGTGACCGACATGCTGGTGCCGGCCGAGTTCGCAATCGCCGGCGTCGAGTACACCTCGCTTGGCGTGTACCTCTGCTTCCTGACCGGACTGATCGCCGGCCTCGTCGTGGGCCTGCTCACCGAGTACTACACGTCAGATGCCTACAACCCCGTTCGTGAAGTTGCCGAATCCTGCCAGACCGGTGCCGCGACCAACATCATTTTCGGACTGGCACTCGGTTACAAGAGCGCCGTCGGTCCTTATCT
>JBLYYV010000423.1:0-5656 GCA_048550095.1 Gammaproteobacteria bacterium | reverse complement strand
TCCGAACGCAATCTGCGCCTGACCACCGCGGTACCGAGCGCGGAGGAGGCGCAGGAGATTTTCGGCGTCAAGCTTTACCGGAACAACGTACAGCCGGTCTGGGTGCAGGTCGAGAACCTGGGCGACGTCGAGATGATGCTGTTGCCGGTCGGGCTCGACCGGGCGTATTACACGCCGCTCGAAACCGCGTCACGCCACTACCCGTGGGAAAAGCTGCTGAATCCGGACGCGGATGCGGATTTTCGCGATCGCAAGATGGCGATCACGATCCCGGCCGGCGCGATCCAGTCGGGCTATATCTTCAGCCGGGTGGACGAAGGCACGAAGTCCTTCAACGTCGACGTCGTGCCGCGGGGCGGTACCCCTTACCGGATGACGTTCTTCGTGCCGGTGCCGGGGTTGCGCATCGACCACTACCAGACGCAGTTCGACCAGCTCTACCCCGAAGACGAAATTGTCGATGTGGATTTGCAGGGGTTGGTGTCGGGCCTCGAAGCATTGCCCTGCTGCGTCATGAACGAGAAGGGCAAGGACTTCGGGGATCCGCTGAACATTGCCTTCGTCGGCGAAATCGATGACTTGTATTACAGCTTCCTGCGCGCCGGCTGGGACGAGACGGAAACGGTCTACGGGTCGTCGCTGTGGAAGATGGCCAAGTCCGCGGTCGCCGGGAGCGAGTACCGCTACTCGCCTGTCAGCGCGCTGTACGTCTATGGCCGCGCCCAGGACGCAGCCCTGCAGCGGGCCCGCAGCAGCATCAACGAGCGAAATCATCTGCGTATCTGGATGACGCCGATGCGCTACGAAGGCAAGCCCGTATGGATCGGTCAGATCAGCCGCGACATCGGGGTGCGGTTCACGACCAAGACGATTACGACCCACAAGATCGATCCCGACGTGGACGAGACGCGGGAATTCCTGGTCGAGGACCTGCTGTACGCCCAGGGCCTGGCGAAGATCGGCTACGTTCGGGGCGTCGGCGCGGCGCCGTTCGACGAGCCGCGCGGCAACCTGACCGGCGACCCGTATTTCACTGACGGTCGGCGTGCAGTGATGTGGGTATCGGGTTCGACGGTCGGCATCGACGAGATCGAGATCGCCTACCTCGGTGGCTATGTCGAGGCGAAGTAGGCGTTATAGCTGGCCTTTCTGAAGTATGGTGCGGGCGTCATCGTCGGGCAGCCCTTTTCATTCAGTCATTAACATCCCTATCATAGCCGTCCCGTCCAACCGAGGCCGTCCCCGATTCAACCGTGATCAAATACCTGCGAGAACCGCTTGTCCAGTTCTTCTTGATGGGCGCGCTGATCTACGGCGTCTATGCGCTGTTCGGTACGCCGGACGACGAGGAGGCCCAGCGCACCGTGTATATCAGCGAGGCGCAGATCGCGAACCTTTCAGCGATGTGGGAGAAGCGCTGGAACCGGCCGCCGACTGACGTCGAGCTCGTCGGGCTCGTGCGCTCGTGGCTGCGCGAGGATATTCTGTACCGCGAAGGCATGGCGATGGGTCTGGATCGGGACGATCACATTATCCGTCGGCGGCTCGCACAGAAACTTGAGTTCCTGACGAATGACATCGTGCAGATGCAGGAACCGTCCGATGTCGAACTGCAGGTATATTTCGATGAGAACGTCGTCCGTTTTCGGGCGCCGGATCGCATGACGTTCACGCACGTGTTCTTCAACCCGGACGCCCGCGGCGACGCCACGCTCGACGCTGCCGCAGCGGCCCTCGCACGCCTGGAGGCCGCCGGCGAGCCAAACGGCTCAGTCGTGGAGGAGGGCGACCGCTTCATGCTACCGAACTATTTCACGGCGGCATCCGAGCTCGACATCCGGCGGTCGATGGGTACCCCCTTCGCCGAGGCTGTCATGCAACTCGAGCCGGGGCGGTGGCATGGTCCCGTGCTGTCGGGATTCGGGACGCACCTCGTCTATGTCAGCGCGTTCGACCCGGCACCACCGCCGGAGTTTGCTGATGTGCGCGACGACGTATTGAACGAGTGGCGGCGCGCCCAAACGGAAAGATTCGACGCGGAGTTCCTCGAGAGCCTGAAAACCCGCTACGAGATCGTCATCGAAGGTTCGGAGTCCTTCGTCGGCCGGGTCCTAGAGGCGGACGGCGTCGGGCAGGATGTCGCGATCCCCGACGGCACGCCGGGTTCATGATGCGGCGCCCCTTGGTTCACCAATGGGTCATGCTCTGGGTCGCTTTATTGCTCGGCGCGGGACTGCTCCCCTCGAGCAGTATCGCCGACGAGATCCGGCCGGCGCTGTTGGATCTGAACGAGCGCGAGGGCGGCTGGGTCGACGTCACATGGAAGGTGCCGATGCGCGGCGACCGTATACTGCCGCTGAAGCCTGTGTTCCCCGAGTTCTTCGACCCGGCAACGCCGCCGGCCGGGCGCCCGGTTTCCGGTGCATGGGTCGAATACAGCAGCTACCGAACGGGCGGAAATTCATTGACCGGCGCGACGCTGGCCGTCGATGGATTGCTGGGCGTCTCCACCGACGTGCTCGTGCGCGTGCGCCTCATTGACGGCTCGGAACATTCCGCGGTGCTGCGCGCCAGCCAGCCTGAATTCACGATCCCGTCCCAGCCGAGCAAGGGCGAAGTCGCGGTGTCCTATTGGCAGATGGGCACGATCCATATCCTCGAGGGCGTTGATCACCTGCTGTTTCTGCTGGTCCTGCTGCTGATCGTGACCGGCATCTGGCCGCTGCTGAAAACCGTTACCGCATTCACCGTCGCGCACAGCCTGACGCTGGCGCTCGCGACGCTCGGCGTCGTCAACATCCCGACGGCGCCGACCGAGGCGGTCATCTCGCTGAGTATCGTGTTACTGGCCGTCGAGGCGGTGCGCAAGTTGTCGGGCGAATTGACGATGGCCGAGCGTTACCCGTGGATCGTGGCCTTCACGTTCGGCCTGGTGCACGGGCTAGGCTTTGCCGGCGCGCTGTCCGAGATCGGCGTGCCCCAGAACGAGGTTCCGCTGGCTCTGCTGATGTTCAACGTCGGCGTCGAGACCGGACAGGTCATGTTCGTCGTTGCCGTGTCGCTATTGCTCGAAGGCCTGCGTCGGCTGCATAGCAGCGCCGCGACGGTGGCGTTGCGTGCGGCGCCCTATGCGATCGGCGGTATCGCGGCGTACTGGACGATACAGCGCGTCGATTCCTTCCTGTAACCGTCGCGACCGCGATTACGCTGGATGGCGCCGGTCTGGGTATTTGGCTACGGGTCGCTGATCTGGCGGACCGATTTCCCGTACCTCGAATCCCGTCCCGCACACCTCGCAGGCTGGGCGCGTCGTTTCTGGCAGGGTTCGCACGACCACCGCGGAACCGAAACATCGCCCGGCCGCGTCGTCACGCTGATCGAGGCACCGGCCGAGCGGTGCTACGGCCGCGCTTATCTCGTCGAGCCGCAGACGTTCGAGCATCTCGACCATCGTGAGAAGAACGGTTACACGCGGCACGATGTTGAAATCGTCTTCGCCGCCGGCCGGTCACCCGGCGTGGTGTATATCGGCGAGCCCGGAAACTTTGCGTACCTCGGCCCGGCGCCGCTCGACGAAATCGCCGCTCACATCCGGCGATCATCCGGCCCGAGCGGCGAGAATTCGGAGTATTTGCTGGAACTCGCCCGCGCGTTACGCGAGCTCGGCGTCACCGATGAGCACGTGTTCGCGCTGGAGCGTCTGGTTCGCTGATAGTTGCGCGGCGCGCCTCAGTCGGGTGCCGTCGCGACCGAATCCTGTCCGCGCCGGTGTCCGAATATCGCAAACACGAGGCCGACGAGCGCGATCGCGAAGCCCATCCCCTCGTCGGTCAGTTCGGACAGTTGCCGCGGTTCCATACCGTCGACGATGATCCCGGTGATCCGCGCGAACACGACGCTGCCGGACACGATCGTGACCGCGACCAGCGACGGCAGCGTCCATTTCCTGGCGAACACGCCGAACGAACCGATGATCCCGGCCGCGACGAAGAAACCGCCCCAGGTCCGGATCGCCGTGACGTTTTCGGCGTTCGGGAACGCGAAACCGTAGGGTTCCAGCCGCAGCGGCTCGGCCCCCAGGAAGTAGCCGACCATAAAATAGATCAGCACGACGAGTAACAGACAGATTCGCGCGATCGTCGTCAGCATCGTGGGCCTCGCATTTTCAGACGTTGTTCAGAACTTCGAACGCGGCGCGTTCTCCGGACTCGAGAGCGCCTTCCATGCCGCGGTTCGACACTGCGGTATGTTCGCCGCAGAAGTGTATGCGTCCGTGCGGCGTCGCGATGTCGGCTGCAAAATCGGTGATTTGTCCCGGTGCCCAGACCGCCCAGTCGCCGGAGGCGAACGGGTCGCGGTACCATGACTTATAGCCGCCGAATTCGAGCTGGCCTTTGGCGGCGGGGCGAATGCGCTCGATGTCCGCGATCACGGCCGCGATCGCTTGCTCGTCCGGCAACTGATCCAGTAATTCCGCATTGTGTCCGCGGATCCATGCCGTCAGGCTGGTGATGTCTTCGGGCGACTCGCCCTTGCGCTCGGCGAACACGAAATCCGTCAGCCCGTCGGAGAACATGGTCGGCGCCATCCCATCTTCTTCCCAGAACGGCTTCTTCGGAATCAGGTGCAACTGGTTGATGACCTGCGACATCAGCGTATGCACCGCTTTCGCCTGCTTGCCCGTCAGGATCGGGTCGATCTTTATGCGTTTGAGCACGGCGCACGGCACTGAGCAGATCACGTAGTCCGCCTTGTAAACGGTTCCGTCTTCGCAATGCACCTCGGCGCCGCCGTCACCCGTGCGGATACCGATGACGGTCTGGTTCATGCGCACCCCGTTCTTCAGCGCGCGCGCCATGCCCTCCGGAATCGCCTGGTTGCCGCCTTTCGCGGTATGGCCGGCAATTTTCGTCGGCATCGCGATCTTGCGTTGCATGCCCCCGAAGAAATATGCGGACAATGGCTGCAGCGCCGACAGATTGTGCGACGACGCGCCCCAGCTCGGGCTGACGTCGTAACCGAGCGCGATGGATTCGGGAGACATACCGATTTGTCGCAGATATTCATTGAACGATATGTCGTACTTTGCATTCTCGGGGTCGCGCCAGGCCTCGGGAGTCTTCAGTGGATTGGTGGGCGCGGCTGTCATCGGCACAATCGACCACGGCATGACGGCCCGCGCCTGCTCAGGGAACGGATTCTTCGGATGGTCCGGCCAGGCCTCGGCCGAGATGGCCTCGCCGCCCAGCACGAGCTGGCGCTGGTTGAAGTAGGGCACGGTCGGCGTGATGTCGATCAGTTCGGTGCCGTACTTGTTCGCCGCATCGACGAGCCGCGCGTAGCCGGGGCCGAATGCCGTGCCGCCGACCTCGGGGTTGCCGGGGACGTTGCGCAGCGACTCGACCCGGCCTCCGATTCGGTCACGGCCTTCTATCACCTGCACGTTGACGCCCGCGTCCTGCAGCAGCAGCGCAGATGCGAGCCCGGACAGGCCCGCGCCGATGACGATGACGTCCGTCTTGTTCTGGGCGCGCAATACTCGAGGCGCGGCGGCGGCGATCGTGGCCGCGCCGATGGCTTTCAGCAGGGCGCGCCGGTCCACTGCCGGTGCGCTGATATCGTGGTCGCTCATTCTTGTTGTTTCCCCGCGCAGGTC
>JBLYYV010000422.1:0-3409 GCA_048550095.1 Gammaproteobacteria bacterium | reverse complement strand
TGGGTGCTCGATCAGGTTCCGTTGATCGATGGAGCCCAGGCCGCGGCGAAACTCAAGGTCGCCGGGTAAACTCGACTAACGCGTCCACAGTCGCCAGCAGGCTATGTGGTTGTTTTCGTATGTTTCGTGCAGGGGAGGGGTGCATGAATAAACTTGATGATGAGAGCTTCGGCGACGAGCCGGAAGTCGGACGTCGCGATTTCGTCGCGGGCATCGGCATGCTGATGGCAGGGGCGATAGGCGCGAGCAGAGCCGCTGCGGCATCCGACGCGACGCCACTGCCGGCGCCGACCGAATCCATGACCACCGTGCTGATCACGGGCGCTAATCGCGGTCTCGGGCTGGAATTCACCCGTCAGTACGCCGAACGCGGCTGCCGGGTGATCGCTACCTGCCGAAATCCTGATAAAGCGAATGATCTGAATGCGATCGCGGCGGGCAATCCGCATGTACAGGTTGAGGCGCTGGATGTGCTGGACCACTCCGCTATCGATGATCTGGCCGGCCGGTACGCCAACATGCCCATCGATATTCTGCTGAATAACGCCGGCATCGGCGGCGGCATGCAGAATCAGATATTCGGACGTCTGGAATACGAAGTCTTCTACGACGTGATGGGGGTGAACGCCGTGGGGCCGATCAAGATGTGCGAAGCGTTTCGCGATCATGTCAAAGCCAGCACGCTGAAGAAAATGATCACGGTGTCGAGCAGTCAGGGTTCCATCGCCAGCGTCAGTATGCCGATGCTCTACTGGTACAGGAGTAGCAAGTCGGCGGTCAACATGATGATGACGAACCTGGCCTTGCAGGTCGCCCGGCGAGGCATCATCGTCGGGCTTGTCACGCCGGGGGCTACCGCGACCGACTTTATCGATCCGCAGTTTCGCAAAGCGATTCCGAATATTCGCGACCCTGAGGTCGCGGCCGCCGATATGATGCGGAACATCGATCGGTTCACGCTCGACAACACCGGCACGTTCTTCAACTACGACGGTGAAATTATTCCGTGGTAGTGCACTGCCAGATTGACAACCCATTAGATGATTTACGGAGTTACCAGAATGCGTTCATCGTTCTTTAGCGCAGCGATTCGCTTGCGGCTCGTTGCAGTCGCCACGGGCATGCTGGCCCTGTCACTGTCGTCTGCGGCCTTTTCGGCGGCTCACGGCGGCGCCGCCCTGCTGAAGCAGTTTCCTGATCCTGCTGATCCGGCCGGTTTTGCGGCCGACTACGCACCCACCGTGCTGATTACCGGGTCGAATCGCGGCATCGGTTTTGAGTTTGCCAGGCAATACGCCGAGCGCGGCTGGAACGTCATCGCCACTGCGCGAAAACCTGATCAGGCGGAAGCGCTGAAGGCACTGGCCGCCGAGCACGCCAACATAACGATCGAACAACTTGACGTCACCGATTTCGACCGCGTCGATGCGCTGGCCGAACAATATGCCGACACGCCGATCGATCTTTTACTGCATAACGCGGGGATCGGCGGCGGCGGCGACAATCAATTCTTCCTGGATATGCAGTGGGATATCTGGCGCCGGGTTCTGGAGGTCAATACGCTTGCGCCGATGAAGATTTCCGAGGCGTTCTATCCGCACGTCATCGCGAGTCGCGACAAGAAAATCGTGACCGTATCCAGCAGCGAGGGTTCGATTACCAAGGCAAGGCAGCCGCGCTTGTATTTCTACCGCAGCAGCAAGGCCGCGCTGAACATGGCCATGAAAAACCTGGCGCTGCAGCTGAAACGCAAAGGTGTCAGCGTAGCCATGGTCAACCCGGGGCCTACGGATACGGACTTCATGGCGGGATTGCCGAAGAAAATGCTGCGCCCGACACCGGATGCGGTGACTGACATGATGCGCAACATCGATGGCCTGACGGTGGAGACCACCGGGTCGTTCTACCAGCACGACGGGACGATCATTCCCTGGTAGGAAAAGTCACTCGGGCGATGCAGCCTGGCACTTCTGCATGAAAAACTGTAATTCGCCCAACTCGCCGTCGAGCACGACCTCATCGGACTGGTCTTCGGCCTCGAGCCGTTCAGCCCATTTTCGTGCTTCACGCATATAGCCGTCGTACATTTCGCGTCGCTCGGCGGCCGGCCGCGCGGTTGGGGCGCAGCCGCATGCTTCGAGCGCCGCTGCGAGCGACAGGTTCTGGGTAAGCGCTTGGTCCTTCCGGTGGGTCCATGTGCCCGTGTGAATGTCGAACTCGTAGAGCGGCAGGAACAGATGCCCATTTCCCGCGACGAAGTCGACGGTGTCGATGACGTAGTCGGCCTCGGCGTCGTCCATCGTGTAATGAAACCCGATGCGGCACCAGCCCGGCTTGATGCCGACATAGCCCTTGCCGATCCAGTGACGGTAGCGCTCTGAACGGTCGAGATCGATGTGCAGCAGGCGATGACCATAGGGGCCGGCGCAGGAGCAGCCTGCCCGCGACTGGATTCCGAATAGATCGTTCAGAAGTACCGTCATGAATTTCGGGTGCAGGTAACGACCGTTGGGCTCCTTGATGTTGAAGGACACGATGCCGATCCGGCGCGCCGGGTCCTGGTTGCCCAGGACTTCGATACGCGGGTTGGCTTCCCAGCGGTCGAGTGCCCGAGTCAGCAGCTCGTGCTCACGCGCTTCGATCGCGCCGGGTCCGAGCTGTTGTTTGATCGAGAACACGAGCGCGGCCTTCAGTGTCTGCAGAACGCCGGGTGTGCCGGCTTTCTCGCGCTCTTCGATGTCGTGAATGAAATCGTGGTCGATCGGTCCGACGTAATCGACCGTGCCGCCGGCCGCGACCGTCGGTGCAAGCCGCTCATCGTATATTTTCTTGTTAAATACGAGGATGCCACTCGAGCCGGGGCCGCCCAGGAATTTGTGCGGCGAAATGAAGATCGCATCGATCGATGCGTCGCCGTCTCCGGGCGGATTCATGTCGATATCCACGTAGGGGGCGCTGGCCGCATAGTCGAAGCAGGCCAACGCATCATAGCGATGCAGAAGCCGCGCAATCTCGTGGGTCGGCGAACGCATGCCCGTGACATTGGATGCCGCCGAGAACGAGCCAATTCTCAGGCGACCCTGGTATTCCGGTTGCTGCAGGAGGCTTTCGAGGTGCGCTAGGTCGATGCCGCCGTCTTCGTCCAGTTCCACGTTGACGACCGTGGCGAGGCCCTGGCGCCAGGAAATCTCATTGGAGTGATGTTCATAGGGGCCGGCGAACACGACCGGCTGGAGCTTCGTAAGTTGCGCTTCGCAGGCCTCGCGCTGTGCCGTGCCGATGCATTCGTCCATGGCGCGCTTCAGTAGCTCGCGCGTCGCCGGCGGGCAGGCGACGCCGAGGATCTGCTGAAGCTTGTCGATTGCGCCGCTGGCCCCGGTGCCCACGGCGATTATCCGTCCGTCAGGTC
>JBLYYV010000421.1:0-3710 GCA_048550095.1 Gammaproteobacteria bacterium | reverse complement strand
CTCCGCATAGAGCTCCTCGCGATCAGCCTCATTGTCCAGTTCAGCGAGCGAGTCCATGATATCTGTCGAAATCATATCGGTTGCCTCAGCCACGTCGATATCCTCATCGTACTCATCCATACGCGTCAGGATACTGCGATAGACATCCTCAACCTTTGCTACTTCCTCGTGGTCCAACAGGTCGTCCGAAAATGCGACGGCCAGCGCGACCCGCAGCACTGCTTCCGACGAATTCTCATCGTAATTACCGCTATAACCAGCCATGGCAAGCCCTCAGAAATTGATACCAAGCGCGCTAATTGAACACCCCATAGGCTGCTTTTTCCAGTTCGGGAAACGCGTACAGCATGAATAATCTAGATGTCAGCGCGCCGCAGGGAAAAGCTGCCGTGTGTGCTGCTGTCGCGGGCGGTAATGCGACAGCCGGCGCCGGGGTGACGGAGAGATACACCCGAGGCCTGATCACGCGAGCGAAACTCTGGTGTCAGTTGAACCTGAAGCCCAGATTCAAGCCGACGGTCCACGGATCGATCGCGACGTTACCCAGCACGTCGCCATCGATCTTGACGTCTGTGCTCATGTCGATGTACCGAACGTCGGCGTTCAATAACCAGCGTTCGGCGATCACGAAGTCGAAGCCGATCTGGGCCGACAAGCCGGCGGAATCGTCGAGGCTCAGCGTGGCGTCGGAATCCAGCAAGCGGGCGTTGAAAAACTCCGTGAAGTTCAAGCCGATTCCGGCGTAGGGAACGACCCTGCCGATGGGCTGATGCCACTGCAGGGTAATGGTGGGCGGCACATGCCTGGTCGTAGCGATCGTGACACCATCCAACTGGATGTCGTGCTTGAACGGCAGGGCGGCGAGCAGCTCGATACCGACGTTGGGCGTCATCATATAAGTGATGTTGAATGTCGCGCTTGTATCGCTATCGACACTCAGGTTGCTGCCATTCAGATTCAATCCCGACGATGTCGGATCGATGTGCGTCGCGCCGACGCGAATCAGCCAGTCGCCCTTGTCGATCGAGGTCTGCGCTTGCGCACAAGCGCCCATCAGGGCCAGCGCAATACCCGCTATAAATCGATTATTCATTGGTGGCCCGCTCCCCATCACTGCTCCGCTTACCGTAAAGATACCAGAAGCAGCATGGCGGGAAAGGTGTCGGCCGTATCGCGCCCGGATCCCGCCTTTATGTTGCGTCCGAACCCGGTGAAGCCGCGGATTTGCTATCGTTGCGGTGCCGGCGGACGGAACATAAAACAGGACAAGATCGCCCACCCACCGCCGACGCGAGCGCTACCGGCACTGCCCCGACTCCACCCTTTTCCGATGGAACTGGAACGCTTTGTTTAAGACAGGGATTCTTTATACCGGCTACGCGCTGCTGTTCGCGGGCCGCTTCGTCATGTTGCCGCTGTATTTCCTGTCGGGCCTGATGCCCCGCAGGAAGAACCTCTGGGTGTTCGGCTCATGGGGCGGACACCGGTTCGCGGACAATGCCGCCGGTTACTTCCTTTACTGCCAGCAGCACGCGACGGGCGTCGACCTCGTCTGGATCAGCAGGGAGCGAGACATCGTCGCCAGGTTGCGCGCCGCCGGCTTCCAGGCCCACTGCCACTGGTCGCTCGCCGGAGCGTGGGCCTGCCTGCGCGCCGGCACGCACTATTTCGACTGCTTCGGGAAGGACACGAATTTCTGGCTATCGCGCGGCGCCGCCACCGTCTGCCTGTGGAGCGGCGTACCGCTGAAAGCATTCGAACGCGACATCGATAACCCCGCCAGCCGCTATTACCGCCTGTTCCACGGTTCCGTCATCGAGCGCGTCGCGCTGGCGATGATGATGCCCTGGCACGTTCGCCGGCCGGACCGAATCATTGCTCTGTCGACGGAAACCCGCGACATCACGGCCCGCGCGTTCGATGTGCCGCCCGAGCGTGTACTGATCACCGGTTATCCCCGCAATGATCGCTTGCTGAAAAGGGTACCGGCCACGCCGGGACTGCAACGCGAATTGCCGTGGCCGATGAGCGATGCGATCGCCGCGGGCCGCAAGGTCATCCTGTACCTGCCGACCTTCCGCGACAGCGGTCGCCCGTACGCTCGGATCGACTGGCCGCACCTCGATGCGCTGATGGAGCGACTCGGCGCGACGTTCTTCTACAAGTTCCACCCGATGGATCATTCCGATCTGCACCAGGAATTGAGCAACGTCCATGAGATTCCGCGCGATCGCGATGTTTACGATTTCCTGGGGGAAGTCGATGTGCTGATCAGCGACTACTCGTCGATTATTTTCGATTACCTGTTGCTGGAACGACCCGTCGTCTCATACACACCCGACCTGGCCGAGTTCCTCGCCGACTGCCGCGCGCTTAACTTCCGGCCCGAGGAGATCGCGACGATGCCGGCGTGCAAGACCTACCCGGAACTCGCGCGGCGACTCGAGACGATCATTCAGGATAAAGAGACCGGAGATCCGGCGCGATTCAACGAGATCTGCGAGCGCCTGCATCGGTATCGCGACGGTCGCGCCAGCCAACGGATCTTCACGGCCCTGAATCAACATCCGATCGGGCGGACGCTCGGACACGGCGCGCGCGGCGACGAGACGCTGCCGCCGGCGATCGTATTCGGCTGCCAGAAACCGGGCTGGGGCATCATTCGTGCGTTGGGTACGGCGGGCATCCCCGTGGTGGCCGCCTACTACGACCCAAAGGACCCCGCCTATGTGTCGCGCTATGTATCGGAATCGATGGTGTGCCCGCACCCCGAGCATGCCCAGGACAGCTTCCATGCGTTCGCCCGCGGACTCGCGGCGCGGTACCCGGGCGCCGTGCTGCTGCCGTCCAACGACTACACGCTGGTCGCGCTGTCGAGCATGGGCGAGCTGCCCGAAACCGCCCGGGTCGCCGTGCCGGATGCGCAGATCGTCGCGCGGTGTATCGAGAAGGATCACACCTATGGCCTGGCCGACTCGATCGGCGTGCGCGCGCCGATCACGCGCACGGTGACGACGCTCGACGAGGCGCTGGAGCAGGCGGAGACGATCGGCTATCCGTGTCTGCTCAAACCGGCGGTCGGGCACCGTTTTTTCAGCGTACTGCGCGTCAAGATGTTCAAGGTGACGTCGGTCGATTCGCTGCAGGCAGCGTGGAACCGTACCGCCGCCATCGACGGCGACATGCTGATACAGGAATTCATTCCCGGCGGCGACGATCATGGTGTGAACTACAACGCGCTCTGGGATCAAGGCCGGCCGCTCACCGAGGTGACGGCCGCGAAGCTGCGCCTGAGCCCCCGCGGCATCGGTTTTCCGACGGTCGTCGTCAATCGTTACGTCCCGGAGATCATCGAACCCGCGCGGGCGATGCTCGCGGCACTCAATTTCCACGGCTTCGCGAACGTCGAGTTCAAGCGCGACGCACGCAACGGCGAGTACGTGCTGATGGAGATCAATCCGCGCCTGAACCAGTCCTTGCTGCTGTCGGTGGCAACGGGCGTCAACTTCGCGGCGATGGCGTATCGACAATGCCTCGGTCAGCCGATCGGCGCCGACGCCATAAGCGATCCGTATCGCGTGCGCCGCTACTACATCGATACCGACCGCGATATTCGTGAGGCCCTGAAAGAACTGCCGTCCGGCCAGCTATCGCTGAAAGCATTCCTGACGCCCTACCTCTCTCGCCAGGTGTCAGCCACGTTCTCGTGG
>JBLYYV010000420.1:0-8396 GCA_048550095.1 Gammaproteobacteria bacterium | reverse complement strand
GCCGGGTAGCGGCCGTGTTCGTCGATGAATTCTCCGGAGAGGACGAATATCTCTTCGCCCCCGACGTGGGTGTGGCGCTGGAAACGCTCGTCGTCCGGCCAGTGCACCAGGGCCACGTGCTCGCCGGCGTGCTGATGCAGGGGCATGACCGTCAACCCACCGTGGCCAGGCAACCACGGTGTCGCTTCCGTGTCGATCACCACGTGCGCATCATCCCCGGCCTGAAACTGATGCAGCTTGACCAGCAACACACAGCCGGCCTCGCTGAACGGCGCATGCCGAAAGCCTTCCGGGTTTCGAAAATAGGTGCCGGCGGGATAGTCGCCCGTCTGATCGGAAAACGTACCTTCAAGCACGAGGATTTCTTCGCCGAGCGGATGACCATGCTCGGAAAAACGCGCGCCCGGCTCATAGCGCACGACGCTGGTCGCGTGGCCGCACTCGGCGTCTTCGCGGGCGAGCGGCTTGCGGGAGACGCCCGGCATGGGGCTCGGCTGCCAGGGTTGGGTGGCAGTATTGATGACGACGCGTTCGGTGAAGTTCATGTTGAGCATGCAAGCGTGCTCCGGTGCTTGGGTGAGATGGTTTAGAGTCCCCCAATCAAACCTCGGGCGGGACTTCTTCGGCGAATGCTTCCCAGGTGCCTTTGGGCAGGACCTCGGGCCAGTGGTCCGGCACTTCCAGGTACTCGGGCACATGCTTTTCGATATAGGCGAGCACCTTGGGCGGCACGTCGCCGAAATCGGCCAGACCTTTGTGGCTGAACATGCGGCCAAATAATACTTCGTCCCGATATTCATGTTCGCCCATGCGCATCCACGGCCACCATTGCGACACGCGGCTGAAGCCGGCGGTGTAGCGACAGCTGGGCTCGGAGCGATCCATCATCTGCGGCAGGGACAGGTAGAAGTTGAAATGCTCGGACGGGCTGATCCGTTCGCCGGTGCAGGCCTTCGGCCATTTATCCTTCGTGACCGGGTTGGTGTATTCGTGCGCGTAGTCCCACGCCAGCATCAGGTCATCGCCGAACACTTCGAAGGGCAGGATGAACGGCACCATCCCCGATTGATCGACGTGCGTGCCTTCGTTCATCAGTGTCGCGTCATCCTTGGCGGCGCCCATGGCGAAACGCGGCATCTGGGCGGTCAGCTTGCCGCCCATGTTCGGGTTGTAGAAGTTAAACACTTCGACCGTCTCACCGGTCCACGGGTTGTCCCAGGTCTCCAGGATGTCGCCGGTCGCGAGGTCAGTGAAATAGCCGGTTTCCTTGCCGCGGATCCACATGTTGCCGTCGTCGTCGATCTTCGACTGCATGACGCCGGTGCCGGTATAACCGAACAGCGGAATCAGCCGGGCATCTCCGATGCGACCATACATCAGGCCGTGGAAGCCCCCGATCTGTGGCTCCTCGTAACCTGCCCAGATTTTGCCGAAGGCGTACAGATTGTCGTACGGATCGTCGAAATTCAGGCTGGCGGCGGAGCCGGCCGTCGACGTGGGCGCCGGGCGCGCCAATGCGGTGTCCGGCGATCTGAGGACGGCGGCTGCGGCCGGCTGTTGCGCGAGCAGGCCCTGCAAGAACATTGATGACATGAAGCTTCCTTATTCTGTTTATGCCGAACGCCTATCTGACGTAACCAATAACCGAGATGAAGTGACACAGGCTGCCGGCGAGCACGAAAAAGTGCCAGATGCCGTGCGCATGATCGAGTTTTTTCAACAGGTCGAGCACGTAGAACAGCACGCCGACCGTGTAGAAGATCCCGCCGGCCGCGAGCCACAGAAACCCCGCGCGCGGGAGCCCGGCTGACAGGGCGGCGATGTCCGCTGCGCAGACCCACCCCATTCCCAGGTACAGCACCACCTGCGCGAACTTCACGACGCTGCCGGACAGGAAAAGCACGCTGAGAATTCCGGCCAACGCCAATGCCCAGACAAGGGTCAGAATCAACCAGCCGTTGCCGTCGCGCAGCGTGATCAGCATGTAGGGCGTGTAGGTGCCCGCAATCAGCAGATAGATCGCAACGTGATCGAACACCATGAAGACGCGCTTGAGCCCGGGCGGGTGAAAGCTGTGATAGAGCGTGGACATCGTATACAGCAATACCAGCGTCACGCCGAAGACACTAAAGCCGATGAGCTGCCGGGGATCTCCGGACTGAATGCCGATCGTCAGCAGCGCACCCAGCCCGATGAGGGCAAACACTGCCCCGACCAAATGACTGATGCTGTTGAGCTTCTCGCCGTAGTACATCGTTCCAACATACCAGAGGAGGCGGAGTCGCGAGTGTGCGCTGCAGCCGCCGCGCTAGTTTCCTTTGTCGATACCAAAGCTGCGCTTGTCGGCAACCAAACTGGGCGATCGACGTCGAACCGACGGCTTCAGGCCAAGCAGGTTCGCGGCAACCCCTTTCTCCGAGATCCGCCGGTCAGCACTTGACCGAGGCAAGGGCAGAATACTACACTGTAATACTATACTGTAGAATATTTACTAATACCGGGCATCAGGGTGCATGCCTCGCTCGTCCGGGCTTCACATCATTCACAGAGGGGGGAACTACCATGCTGAGAACCTTACGCAATGCCGCGTCCCTGACCGTGGCAACAATCCTTTTGAGCCCGGCGGCGCTGGCGCTGGACATCCTGCTGACCAACGACGACGGTTTCGATGCGGACGGCATCAACATCATGTTCGACGAACTGACCGCCGCCGGCCACAACGTCACGCTCGTCGCGCCGAAGACGAATCAATCCGGCACGAGTATGGCGTTTAACAGCCAGCTATTCACTCCGGTCGAAGTCGTCGAGTTTGCACCGAACAAGTGGTCGGTTGAAGGCTCGCCGGTCGATTCCCTCCAGGCAGGCCTCGATCTGGTGTTTAAGGACAATCCGCCGGATCTCGTCGTATCGGGCAGCAACGAAGGCGAGAACGTCGGCCCGATCACCAGTCAATCCGGCACGGTCGGCGCTGCGCAGAAAGCACTCCAACGGGGCATACCCGCGCTCGCCGTCAGCACCGAGCGCGATCGCGCGAACCCGGGCGGATTGATCGCAGCACTGACCGATGCCGCCCGCTTCACGGTCCGGGTGATCGAAGAGATTCAGTACGACATCGCCAATCGTCCCCGCTATTGCAAACGCTGGCCGCACCTGCCGGTATGCCAGCTCGAAGACGGTGACATACTGCTGCCTAATCGCGTCGGGCTGAATATCAATCATCCGTCGGTACCAACCGCCGAAGCCACCGGCGTCGTGCTGACGAAGATCAGCACGTGGTCGTCGATCGATTTCACGATAGTCGAGATCGCACCCGGCAGCGGGTTCGGTCTCCCCACGATCACGTTTAACCCCGTACCGCCAACCGAGACCGAGCAGCAGGAAGACACTTACCTGCTGAGCGAGGGGTATATCACCATTTCGGGACTGGACCCTGACCTGAACCCCAACCTGATCGAGCAGTACGTGCTGCACCAGGTACTTGGCGGGCTGGTCGACTGATCACCTCACCTGCGCCACTCAGGGGTGGGCCACCGGGCGGTGGCCCACCTGGTTTCACGTTGGCGCGGCGGTGAGCATCAACTAGGCTTTCTACGCACTACTACTTCGTAATACCCATACCACTACTCGGGAAGCGCAACGCATGGCATTGCCGGATCTATCGAAATCGGAATACGCCGTTTTAAAGGTACTCTGGTCCGACGGCGAACTGAGCTTTCGCGAGGTTCACGACAGGCTGGATACCGGCTGGGCCTATACGACAACCAAGACGGTCATGGACAGGATGGCGACCAAGGGCCTGCTCGAACGCGAGAAGTTTCACGGGGTCTTTATCTACCGGCCGACGATTAGCCGCGCCGCCGGACTCGCCCGCATGGTGAAGTATTTCGCCGAGAGCATCCTCGAAGCCGACACGAACCGCGTCGTCGCGATGTTCGCCGAAAACGAGAAGATGAGCGACGAGGAACTCGAAGACCTCAGGCAACTCATCGACAGCCTCGACGACTGAGCGGCTGCGGGGCAGTTAATAACATCATGCTGGCAGCCATCACCGACCTGATCAGTCTCAACGTCCTGGCATGGCTGCTGCAGGGTTCGATCTTCGCGGCGCTGATGATGATCCCGGCGTTGCTGCTGACCCGCCTGTTGATCGGTCGTTACCCGGCATTCGTCGCGGCAGTCTGGATTGCGATCATGATCCGCCTGGCGTTGCCTATCGGACCCGCCTATGGCGAGGGCCTGCTGATGGCGGCCAGCCAGCTACTCGTCTGGCTCGGCGGCGCCGCCTATGACCCGTTGCTGCACAAGGAAGCCTTCGTATCCCTGTATAGCAGCCCGGTCTTTAGCGCGATCCCGGGCATGACATGGAATACGCTGTTGCTGCTGGCGTGGCTCGTGCCCGCAATATGGATAGGCGTGCGCTATCGTCGCAACCGCAAGAAGTTTTTGGGTCTCGCGCGCGGCGCAGCGTGCCGCGACGAGATGCTGCTCGCCATCGTGAGCGACTGGCGACAGCGCTTCCGCATCGGACGCCCCGTTCAGCTGGTCGTCAGCGAGCGCGCGGACATGCCGTTCACCGTCCGAATATGGCGCCCGGTCGTCGTGTTGCCGGCAAACCTGTTGGAGGAACTGCCGCTGCGGCAACTCGAAGCCGTCATCGCGCACGAGATCGCGCACGTCAAACGGCTCGACGATCTGTGGCTGCGAATGGAGGCGGTGCTCGCCTGCCTGTTCTTCTACCACCCGGTCGCATGGCTGTCGCGCAACGTCCTGCACCGCACTCGGGAAATACTGACAGATCGACTCGTACTGGTGACCGAACACGTCGCACCACGAACGTATGCGCTGAGCCTGTTACATCTCATTCAACGTGCCGGGCATTATCCGCCGGTGCGCGTCGCGGCGGGATATGTCGGCGGACATGCACAGTATCGCGAGCGTATCGAGCACCTCCGTCGAATCGAGGCAGGCGAGACAGCGTGGGATAGCCGGGTCGTGGTCGCGCTCTTCCTTCTCGTGTTCATTGCGATCCTGCAGAGCCTGCCGAACGCCGTGCCGATGCGCGATTACACATCCGCCGTCATCGACGTCGATCTGGACTCGCTGTCGTCGCGATCAGTGTCACCGATAAGCGGCGCGACGTTGATGTCATCGTTCGGACCGCGTCACATAGATCGCCGCCCGGCACATTTTCATACCGGCATCGACCTGGAGGCACCGGTCGGCAGCACCGTCGTCGCGACGCTGCCGGGTATCGTCGAGTCAGCGGTACGAGCGCATACGGATGAGACCAGCATGCTATTCGGCGGCTACGTCGTCATCCGCCACGCCGAGGGTCTGCGGACGACCTACTCGCCGGTCGAGAATTTTGCGATGGAACCGGGGCAGTTCGTCGCTGCCGGCGATGCCGTTGGAACTCTGGCTAAACTCCTTATCTCGCCGCAGGTGAGCCATTTGCATGTGGAGATGACGATCCACGAGCAACTACTCGATCCGGAATTGATCGTTACGCTCGACTAACGCCGATTAAGCGGTGCCACGCTTCGACCGACCATTTTTCGATCCCGAAGCTCCGCATCCGGTGCGCCAGCGTTGACGGCTTCAGGCCGAGCAGGTCCGCCGCGCCGGCGGCACGATGTCTTCGACGCGTTAGCGTAACGGCGGCGCCGTGATTGGAAATGCGCCGAGGCGCCAGGAGAGGTCCTCGCCAAAGCGGCCGCCGGGATTCATGCGGCTAATTACCGTCGCGGCCGACTGGAACTGCCTGCAGCACATCATGCGCCGTTACACTAAAGAACAGATTCGGTATCAGACACCGGTATATACGCATTAACTTTGGTGAGTGCTTGCGGCCTAATTGAGACAAGGCCAATGAAGATCACGCACTACGGCTATAACGCTTTCGTCATCGAATCCGGCCCGACGAAGGTCGCGATCGACCCGGGGCAGAACTGTGCGCTGTTCGACCTGCGCTCACTGATTCCCGAGGCCGAGTGGCCAACGGTCACGCATCTCGTGATCACGCACGGCGACCCGGACCACCACTGGCAATCGGACCGCGTCGCTGCGGCGTCCGGCGCGCACGTGATTTGCGGTACGGCGCTGACGAAGACCGAGAACGGCAAGACGCTGCTCGTCGACCCGCGCGGCAAGGAGCTGACGTCGTGGGTCGAGTTCGACCGCGTGACCGCGCTCGACGTCGGCGAGTCGGCGACGCTCGACGGCGTCGGCTTCCGCGCGCTGAAGGCCGTACATGGTGTGATGAAGATACCGTTGCTCGTGATGACGCTCGAACGCACACCCGGTGCCGGCGAGCGGGTCGGGCTCGGGGCGACGGGTTTCGAGATCACGCTCGACGGCAAGCGACTCGTCAATCTCGGCGACTCGCTGTTGCAACCCGAGTGGGAAGGGCTCGCGCCGGACGTGCTGATGATCCCGATCGGCGGCATCGTGTCGATGGACGTGCCGGCGGCGCTCGAGGCCGTGCGCCTGATCGCGCCGAAGTGCGTGATCCCGTGCCACTACAACGTGCCGTTCATCCTGAAGAAACGCTATGCCAGCGCAGACGACGCGACATTCAAACGCGAGGTCGAGCAGCTGGGCGCCGCCTGTCGCATCCTGCACGCCGCAGACGAATTCGTTCTGGATTCTGGGGTCTGACCCCAAAATTTAGAGGCGATCTAAGCGTCGCAAGCCCGACCCTTGGGCGCACCGGGCACTGGCTATTTCGATCGGTAGCGGCCTTCTAAGGTTTGGTGTCTGGCACCGCTGATCAAAACCTCATCGTGATGCGGGCACCGACCTGCCGGGGCGGCGGCAGGACGCCATAGAAATATGACTGACCCAGTCCGGTCGTAAAGCCGAGTTCGGTCACCTGCTTGCCGAAATCCGGGCCGAAACCGCCGGTTCTGATCGTGTCGTCCTCCAGCAGGTTATCGACGTAGACCAGGAACTCGAACCTGTCGCCGGTCAATCCGGCACGCGCGTCGACCAACCAGAACTCGTCGAGGAACGAGGAATTGTCGGGATCGATAAAACGCCGGTCCTGGTAGGCGGCATTGGCTTCGACGAACCAGGAGAAGTCAGTATTCATGAATGGTGCGGTGTATTGCACGTTGCCTATGAATGAATTCCGCGGCGAGCGCTCGAGTTGCTTGCCGGCCAGGTTGATGCGACAGAAACGCTGCGCGGGCGGGACCGACAGCGGCGGCACCTGGTTGTCGCCCGCGTCGAAACCGACCAGCGCGCATTCCCCGTTATAGGCGGCCCGCGCCAACGATCGCGTGTCGTCGATGAAATCGGTGTATTGCGAGTCGAGGAAGGTGTAACCCGCCGACAGCGTCAATCCGTCGATCCATTTGGGTTGCCAGACCGCCTCGAGTTCGAGGCCCCAGATCTCGGCGTTTGAGGCGTTGGTGACGATCGGTTTCACGATCCCGTTTGCGTCGACCAGTTGTGTGTTGACCTGTTTGTCCGTGTAATCGTTCAGGAACAGCGAACCGTTGACGCGCAGGAAGCCGGCGACCGCCCAGTCAGTCTTGGCGCCGAATTCCCAGGCCTCGACGACTTCGGGCTTGAATCGCTGTTCCTCGATCGTCGTCGGCGAGGCGCCCGCGCCGACCGTCGTGATGCCGCCCGGCTTGACGCCCTCACCCCACGAGAAGTAGTACAGTGCGTTGTCGGTCGGCTTCCAGTTCAGCGTCACCTTGGGTGTATTGAAGTTCGACCTTTCGGTGCCCTCGATCAGCGCCCAGTCGCCCGTTTGCGCATTCGTGTCGGCGGGAATATTCGGATTCATGCGGCGCTCGCTGTCGCACACGATATCGTCGGCGCCGGTCGCGACCGGCCCCTCCTGGTCGCCGTTGACGCGAACTGCCGTGCCGGTGCCGAATGCGAAGAACAGGTTCGTGCACGAAGCGAAGTTCGGCCGGAGCAGGTCGAATACTTCGTCGATGTAGCGATTCTCGACGATCAGCTGGAACGTATCGCTGATATCCCAAGTCACGTTGAAGTACGCAGACCAATGCTCCGTCGTCGCACGCCACGGCGCCGGCGTGCGCGGCGCCTTCAGGCAATTGTCCACGCCGGCCGGATCGGGAATCGCGTTGCCCTGCGCGTCGTATTGGCACGGGAAGATGTCGAGGGCGCGCTGCTGCCAGCTGTCGATCGTGCCGTTGGTGCCGTCACAGATACCGGGTACGAATACGTCGGGATCGGGAAACACGTTGCCGGGGCCGGCCTTGCCGTACTCGAGGCAGCTGATGATGAAATCCAGATCTTCCAGGCCGCGATCTTCTCGCCAGAACAACCCGCCGAGCGTGAAATTTATCGGCCCCTGGAGATTCGACACGAATCGGAGTTCGGTGCTGAACTGTTCGGTCGACAGGTCCGAGCGACTC
>JBLYYV010000419.1:0-3661 GCA_048550095.1 Gammaproteobacteria bacterium | reverse complement strand
GCTGTCACTCGTCTTACTCGCGCTTGGCTCCAAGAACGAAGACACGTTGAAGGCCGTCGGCGATGCGCTGTGTGGCAAGGGCGGCAGGACGCTGGACCTCGTGGCCCGGATCGGCGTGCATGAATTCGCCGTTGTGCTGCCGGATACCGATCTGCAGGGTGCGTTAACCGTTGCCAACCGGACTCAGCTAGCCGTTCAGAAAGTGCTCGCGAAGATCGGCGGCGAGCGGCTGCCGGAGACCAACTTCGCGGTCGTCTCGATCGTGCCGAACTCGGACGGCAACGCCAAGTCGTTCGTCGACGTCGGGCGGCGCGTGCTGAAGGCATCGAACAAAAAGGGCGATGGCTTCATCGCTTACGCGGACGAGAACGGGAAGATTCGCCTGGCGACGAATGCTGATGTCGTCGACTGGGATCAGGATTTCGGCTAAACCAAAGCGGGATGACGATCGGCACCAGCCCGATACGGATCGTTGATCACTAATAGTCGTTGAAGTAGGCGGTCGGCCGTGCGCGCTGCTTATTGATTCTGCGGTCCCCGGGCAATCGACGGTTCGCATCGTTCAAGTCGCTATCCGCTTCGTCGCCCCTCGAGCGACGTTCGCCTGCAGCCCGACGGTCATGGAAGGTCTCCAGACGACAGCGGCACCCGGGATTCGTGCACCCGGGCAGCGGCAGGCTCTCGGGCGCTTCATTCTTGAGCAATCGCTGGTGTGCCAATGCCAGCGCGGCCTGACAGGCGTTTTTGCAGGGCCTGACCGCAACCGCCGCGTAGGACTTGTCGTCGCCACTCGGCCGCGGAGGTGGCGGCACGAATGCGGGCGCTTTTCGCCGCTGCAGCAGCGGTCGCACGACGCCGCGCGTCTTGTCGATGGTCGCCTGAAACAACGACTTCATTGCTCTGATTTGTTCCATAGTCGAACTTTATATAATGGATTGTCGCGGCTCGCTCCGCGACGGACTTGGCAATAATCGACTGTTAAATTGCAATGGGCTGAAAAAACGGCGGGGCCGACGTCCATGCCGGCCCCGCACAGGGCATTGCGCCCATTTTCACTGCAGGCAAGGGGGGAACCTGCAGTACCAACGCGGCGGCTTTGCGTCCTCTCGGCTGCGGGCAAGGGGGAACCCGCAGCGCGATTTATACGGAATCGCTTCCGCCTCGATGACCAGCGTCCGGCTTTTTGACTCCGCCGGTTTACCGGTTGCCGCGAATGTCCATTTGCGTGTCGCGGCAAATCCATCTCTCAATACTTATGTGAGGTCGCAGCAAGCGATTTCAAGCTCGACTCGCGCACTTGACTTAATCTCCGGCGCGGCATAAACAGAGGGCATCGTCCGCGAGCCATCGGGTTCGGGACTCCCGCTATCTATGGAGACTGCCGATGAAGCTGCGCGTCAATGATCAGGTCCTGGAGACCGATGCCACGCCCGATACCCCGCTGCTCTGGGTTCTGCGCGACTATCTGAATCTGACGGGGACGAAATTCGGCTGCGGCAAGGCGCTATGCGGTGCGTGCACGGTCCACGTTGACGGCGAACCGGCGCGTTCCTGTTCGTTGCCCGTCGGAGAAGTGGGCGATGCCGCAATCACGACGATCGAGGGGCTCGGCTATACCGTCGGCGTCCAATCGGGTATGCATCCCGTTCAGCGTGCCTGGCGCGAACTGGATGTCCCGCAGTGCGGCTACTGCCAGTCGGGACAGATCATGTCCGCAGCCGCGCTGTTGGCGAGAAACCCAAATCCGAGCGACGCAGATATCGATAGCGCGATGGCCGGCAACCTGTGCCGCTGTGGCACCTACGTGCGCATTCGCGCCGCGATCAAACAGGCTGCTCAGGGGGCGACGTCATGAGCCGTCGTGACACCGAACACAATGATCTGCCTGGCGGCGCAGCAGTATCGCGAGACGCCGGCAAACTGACGCGTCGCGATTTCTTGCAGGCCGGCGCGGTTGGCGGCGGAATGCTGATCAGCATCTCGATCGCGGGTTGCGGCGACAAACCCGCCGACGTGGTCGAGCAGCAGGCCGCGCCCGCCGCAGGCCGGGGCAAATTCGTCAAGCAAAATGCGTGGCTCTCGATCAATACGAACGGCGACATTACGTACTTTTCGCCGTTCTCTGAGATGGGGCAGGGCGTATATACCTCGATTCCCATATTGATCGCGGAGGAGCTGGAAGTACCGCTCTGGCGCATCAATATCGTCGACGGTGGCGCGGATCCCGCTCACGTCAACGACCTGCTGGGCGTCCAGGTCACCGGCGGCAGCACCGCGGTGCGCGCGATGTACACGAAGTTCCGCAAGGCCGGCGCCGAGGCGCGCGTGCGCCTGATGATGGCGGCCGCGGACCGCTGGCAGGTGTCGATCGATCAGCTCGTCGCGAAGGACGGCGCCGTGCAACGGCGCGACGGAACCGGCGAATCATTGTCCTATGGCGATCTCGCCGAGGCAGCGGCGGGCATTAATGCGCCGGCGGACATCCCGCTGAAGCCCAATTCGGAGTTCAGGCAGATCGGAAAGTCGACGTCGCGAACCGATACGCCCGCCAAGACGGACGGCACCGCGCAGTTCGGCATCGATGTACGTCGTCCGAATCAACTGTATGGCTCTATCATCATGTGCCCGGTACTCGGTGGCACGGTCGCTGGACTGAATGAGCTGGCCGCGCGGGAGGTCCCGGGAGTCGTCGACGTTGTGCTCGTCGGCAACGGCGTCGTCGTCGTGGCCGAGCATTTCTGGCAGGCGAAACTCGGCCGCGACGCGCTGGAGGTCCGCTGGGCGACAGATGGTTTCGATCAGCTCGACAACGCCGCCATCCGCGAAGGTCTGGCGAAGACCGCGGAAGATATGCCGGGCGCACAGAATGCCCGCGAAGACGGTGATGCAGACGCGGCGCTGGCGTCCGCCGACACGCGGATGGACGCCGTCTATGAATTGCCGTTGCTCGCACATGCAACGATGGAGCCCATGAATTGCACGGCGGAGTTCCTCGGCGACCAGCTGCATGTCTGGGTCGGCACGCAGGTGCAGGGCATCGCGCAGGCGGTGGCGGCGAGCGCGGCCGGGCTCGCCACGGAGAACGTGACCATACATACAACTTTCCTCGGCGGCGGGTTCGGTCGCCGACTGGAAGTCGATTTCATTCCGGCCGCGGTCAACGCCGCGCAGAAGGTCGGGCGTCCCGTGCAGGTGGTGTGGACGCGTGAAGATGACATGACGCACGATATTTACCGGCCGCCAGCCTATGACAAGGCGTCCGCCGGATTCGATGCGGACGGAAACCTGGTTGCGTGGAAGCTCGATATCGTCGCGCCGTCCATCACCGCTCGCTGGGCGCCTGCGGTCGTCGAGAACGCGATCGATCCGTTCGCGATCGAGGCGGCGGCCAACTATCCGTACGCGGTGCCAAACGTGCTCGTGCGATTCCAGCGTCATGAGATCGGTATCGATGTCGGCTATTGGCGCTCGGTCAGTCACGCCACGAACTGTTTCGTGGCTGAGAGCTTCATGGATGAACTGGCGAACGCCAGTCGCGTCGATGGGTACGAGTATCGAAAACGACTGCTGGCCGACAAGCCGCTATGGCGCAACGTTCTCGACCTCGCAGCTGAAAAGGCCGACTGGGGTAACGCACCCGACGGCATCTACCAGGGGATCG
>JBLYYV010000418.1:0-9447 GCA_048550095.1 Gammaproteobacteria bacterium | reverse complement strand
CGCAGAAGTCGCAGAGCCACAGGACGAGGAGCCCGAGGTGCGGGTTCCGTCCATACCCGTGTCCGATCAGCTCGGCGAACTGGCGCGCGAGCTCGATCAGCCGCCGGTACCGGAGATTCGCGACCTTGCGGAGCTCGTCCAGCAGCAACCCGTCATGGCGGCGACGCGGGAGCGACGCGAAGTCGCGCGCGTCGATCCGGTTCTGCTCGAGAACCTGCTGAACAATGCCGGTGAAGTCAGCATCTTCCATTCTCGCCTGACGCAGCAAATGGGTCAGGTGCAGTTCAACCTCGAAGAGCTGGGTCAGACCGTTGTTCGATTGCGTGAACAACTGCGCGGCCTCGAAATGGCCACCGAAGCGCAGATCATCTATCAGCATCAGGCGACACAGTCGGGCGACGAGGAAGTCGATCCGCTGACATTGGAGCGCTACTCGAAAATTCAGCAGCTGTCGCGTTCGCTGGCTGAGACTGCCAACGACGTCAGCAGCCTTAAAGATCTATTGCAGAACCTGGTCGGCGATACCGAGGCATTGCTCGTGCAGCAGGCACGCACGGCTGCGGAGTTGCAGGACGGGCTGATGCGGACGCGCATGGTCGGGTTCGAGAAGCAGGGTTCGCGGCTGGCGCGACTGGCCCGGCAGACCGGTTCCGAACACGAGAAATCCGTCGAACTCTCGTTGCATGGCGGGGGCGAGATCGATCGCCAGGTACTCGAGAAGATGATGCCGCCGCTGGAACACATGGTGCGCAACGCAGTCATCCACGGCATCGAATCACCGGACGAGCGAGCAGCCGCGGGCAAACCTGCCGTCGGCGCGATCGCGATCGGCGTGCGTCGCGAGGGCGCTCAGGTGGTGATCGAGCTGGCCGACGACGGGCGGGGGATGGATATCGAATCCATTCGCCGCAAGGCGATCGATCTCGGGATGAGTGCGCCGGAAGAAGAGCTGACTGACGACGAAATCCTGCAGTTCGTTCTAAGGCCCGGTTTCTCGACCGCCGATCAATTGACGCACGCGGCCGGCCGTGGGGTCGGTATGGATGTCGTCATGAGCGAGATCGCGAAACTCGGTGGAACGCTGCACATCGATACGCGCCCGGGCGAGGGGACGACGTTCTCCGTTCGACTGCCGTTCACGCTGGCCGTGACGCAGGCTCTGATCGTGCGCGTCGCGCAGGAGCTGTTTGCCCTGCCGCTGCCGACGGTCGAGGGCATCATCCGGATTTCCCGCGCCGAGTTCGACGCCAAACTGTCGGAGGCCGATCCGACGATCGAGTACGGCGGCCGCGACTATCAGTTCCGCCATCTCGGTCAGTACCTGGGCCTCGGCCCGGCGCGCATCGCTGAAGATCAGGACCGGGTATCTATCATTCTCGTGCAGGCCGGCAGCAATTCGACGGCGCTGGTTGCGGACGAGATGCTCGACAGTCGCGAGATCGTCGTCAAGCCGATCGGCGGCCAGCTTTCCATGGTGCGTGGCATCTCCGGCGCTACGATCCTCGGCGACGGACGTATCGTCGTCATCCTCGACGTTGCATCACTCGTACGCACGACGCCGACACCGGTTACCGCGGAAGATCTCGCGTACGAGCCGGTGCCGGAGGAGCCGCTGGCTTTGGTTGTCGATGACTCGATTACGATGCGGCGCGTGACGCAACGTCTGCTCGAACGCCACGGCATGCGTGTCGTGACGGCTAAGGACGGCGTCGAGGCGATCACGATGCTGAGCGAACATATGCCCGACATCATCCTGCTCGACGTCGAGATGCCGCGAATGGACGGGTATGAGTTCGCTGCGCATGTTCGCAGCGATCCCGAAGCGAAGAACGTGCCGATTATCATGATTACGTCGCGTGTCAGCGACAAGCATAAGGCGCGCGCGATCGAACTCGGCGTCAACGATTACCTGGGCAAGCCTTATCAGGAAACCAAGTTGCTGGACGCCGTCAACGAGTTGCTCGGGCGTCAGGACTAGCGGCGACTAGA
Organism: Gammaproteobacteria bacterium; assembly: GCA_048550095.1. Lineage (GTDB taxonomy): Bacteria > Pseudomonadota > Gammaproteobacteria > Steroidobacterales > SMWD01. The sequence goes on along the minus strand of JBLYYV010000418.1, from coordinate 7,458 downwards.
TGGGAGACTTGTTGTCCATGCCGAACCAGGTCGAAGAGCTCTACAGCCTGCTCATTCCGCTGCACGACGGGCGCTTGATCGTCCCGCGCGCCTGCGTCGCCGAAGTGATTCGCTATACGCCACCGGATGAACGTCCCGACGGACCGGCCTGGTTCCGCGGTTACATCCCATGGAACAACCGTCAGGTACCGGTGATCCGTGTAGAGGACTTATGCGGCCTGGAGTCCGCAGCGCCCGGCGGCCGCACCCGCCTGGCGATATTCAATTGCCTGTCCGATTCCCTCGAATCCGGCACGTTCGGCATCCTGACTGAGGGCTTTCCGCAGCTCGTTCGCGTGAATCGCGGCGTCATGGAGATTCACGACGAACATGCGTGGCCGGACGATGGCCCGATCATCTGCCAGATTCGCATGATCAACGAGTACCCACTGATTCCCGACCTCGAAAAACTCGAGGTCCTGATTCGCGATTGCATCGCGGACGCAGCCTAGTTCAGATCGCCGGCGAGGTACTGCAGAATGCTGAGCGCCGCCAATGGCGCCGTCTCGGTGCGCAGCACCCTCGGTCCGATACGCACGGGACGAAAACCGGCGTCGCCCGCCATCGAGCGTTCGGTATCGGTCAGTCCGCCTTCCGGCCCGATCAGCAGGGCGATGCCGTGCTCCCCGTCGAGCGTTTCGCCAAGATTCTCTCGCGCATGCGGATCGAGCAGCAGTTTCAAGCCGGTATCGCGTACCGATTCGATCGCTGCTTCGAGCGGCGCCGGCGCTGTGATTGCCGGGATGACGACGCGACCGCTTTGTTCGCAGGCACTGATCGCGATTTGCCGCCAGTGATCGGATTTCTTGCGGCTTCGCGTTTCGTCCAGACGGACGACGCTGCGTGTGCAACTGACCGGGCGTATCCCCGCGACGCCGAGTTCCGTCGATTTCTGTATCAGCAGATCCATTCGCTGGCTGCGACAGATCCCCTGCAGCAGCGTGATCGACAGCCCGGATTCGGTCCCGGGATTGCGTCCTGCCCCGGTCGACAGCGTCACAGCCTGGCGCGTTATAGACTCGATGCGCGCGGGGAATTCGATGCCTGAGCCGTCGAATACGACGAGTTCGTCGCCTTCGTGCAACCTCAGCACTCGGGTCACGTGCTTCGCCGCGCCATCTCTCAACTCGACGGTGCCGTTTGCGTTGACGTTATGTTCGCTGAATATCCTCGGGATCATCGCGTGATTATAGATTCGCGTGCCGCTGACACCTATTTCGGTTATCGTTCAATCTCGCATAACGATCTTCAGAGATCGATTGCCAATCGATGTTGACGATAAATACGAAAACAGGGCTCGTCGACGGCGCGCGCCAGGTACCGTCGCCGAACTGTGACGACCGGCCGCCTGACTGCGAACCCGAGCTGATCATCATCCATGGAATCTCGCTGCCCCCGGGCGAGTTCGGCGGCCCATATATCGATCACCTGTTCACCAACGCGCTCGACCCCCACGAACATCCGTACTTCGCGGAGATCGTCGATGCGCGCGTCTCGAGCCATCTTTTGATCGAACGGAGCGGGCAGCTCGTGCAATACGTGCCGCTGCACCAGCGGGCCTGGCATGCGGGTGAGTCCTGTTTTCACGACCGGGATTGCTGTAATGATTTCTCGATCGGCATCGAACTCGAGGGAACCGACACCGACGACTATACGGATGCCCAATATGACTCGCTTTGTGCCGTGGTTAAGTCGTTGCGCACGGCGTTCGCCTCGCTCGAGCGCGCGCCGATCGTCGGGCACAGTGATGTAGCACCCGGCCGCAAGACCGATCCGGGGCCGGCTTTCGATTGGGCGCGATTCGAGCATCGACTCGGTGAAAGTGAGGTGCAGGCGTGAATTTCGTTGCTCTGTTGCTGGGTCTCGCGGTTGAGCGATTGCTGACGAACCTGTTTCACTTGCGAGAGTTTCGCTGGCTCGATCCGCTGTTCGACTGGCTGACCGCGAAACTCAAGGACCAGTCGCGCACCGGCGCGGTAATCGGGGTCGCGGTCAGCACCTTGCTGATCGTACTGCCCGTGGCGCTCGCATCGGCGACGCTGAGCGGTACGCTTTTCCAGGTTCCCTATTTCTTGCTCGCCGTCCTCGTACTGTTGTTCTCTCTGGGCCCCCGGGACCTGAAGAAAGAAGTCGACGAGTATTGCGCCGCAGCCAAGGAAGGCAACGATGTCGAGGTCGGCCGCGTCGCGCGCGAGCTATGGGAGGGAGATCTGCAGGATGATCCCGAGATCCAGGTTCGGCTCGTGCGCCGGGCGATCTATATCCAGGCCAACAATCGCATTTTCGCGGTCGTGTTCTGGTTCCTGCTGCTGGGCCCGACGGGCGCATGGCTGTTTCGCGTGCTGGATCTGATGCGCCGCCGGCTCGCGTTCGAGTACAACCGCACCGAGCATGATTTCTGCAACACGGCCCTGGTCTGGGCCGTGCGCAGCGTGCATGGCGCGTTCGCGTGGTTGCCCGCGCGCGTGTTGATCTTCACGTATGCCATGGCCGGTAGTTTCGATGGTGCGATCGCTGCGTGGCGCGCGTACCTCAGCAAGAACGAGGACGAGTTCTTCCGCGCGACCAATGATCTGCTCGATTGTGTCGGAGACGGAGCGGCGGGCGGATTGCCGCAGGACCTGTCGGCGACGATCGAGGACTACTCGGGCGTCGCTCACTATATCGATCTGGCCATGGACCTCGTCAGTCGTACGCTCTGGCTTGTCTGGTGCCCCGCCATCGCCATCATGACCCTGACGGACTTGCTGAGCTGAAACGGTCATTCGCCATAGGCGCCGTCATCGCGCTGTTGCTGGCGGGTTGCGAGGCGCGCGTCAAAGATGAACCCGGATCAGGGGCACCCGCCCGGCGTATCGTTGCGCTGTCTCCCCACCTGACCGAGCTCGTCTACGCGGCGGGGGCCGGTGACCGCCTGGTCGGTGTCGTCGAGTACAGCAACTTCCCGCCGCCTGCTCTGGCGGTGCCGCGAATCGGCGATTCATTCCGCCTTGATTTTGAGGCGCTGGCCGAACTCGAGCCGGATGTGATTCTCGCGTGGCGTTCGGGGACGCCGGCTGACGTGCAGAAGCGGCTGCGTGACATGGGGTTCAGGGTCGTGGCGGTCGATGCCGAGAAGCTGGACGAAATTGCGACGCAATTGACCGAGATCGGGAACCTCGCCGGCACTTCGGACGTGGCATCGCGGGTCGCCGCTGACTACGTCGGGCGGCTGCAGAGCCTGCGTGAGCGCTATGCGGACGTCGACGTCATCGACGTCTTCTACCAGGTATCCGCGCAACCGCTGTTCACGATCGGTGGTCGGCATGTCATCAGCGAGAGCATCGAGACCTGTGGCGGTCGCAACGTTTTTGAGGACATCGAAGGGCTGAGCCCCGCCGTATCGCTGGAGTCCGTCATCGTTGCGGCGCCGGACGCGATCGTCGCTGGGCATGACTCGGTCTCGCATGAAGGGCGGGCGCGACTGGTTGCCCAGTGGGCGGAGTGGCGCAGCATTCCGGCGGTGAGCAACGATGATCTGTACATCGTCGACGCGAATCGAATGCACCGCTCGACCGTCCGCATCCTGGACGCGCTCGAAGAACTCTGCGGTCATCTCGCGCGGGTGAGGTCGCGCCAGGGTTAGCGTCCGGCGCCCGTTACTGCCGATGTTTCCAGAGTGGCTCCGCGGTGCCGGCCCGTCGATTCAGCACGCGCGCGATTACGAAGAGGAGGTCCGAAAGACGGTTAAGGTATCTGACCGAGTCCTCGTTGACGTCGTCTTCTTCGCGCGCAAGCGTACAAATCCGCCGCTCGGCGCGCCGACACACCGTGCGGGCGACGTGACATGTTGCGGCCTCGAGCGTGCCTCCAGGCAGAATGAAGTCTTTCAGCGGCGGCAGGTCGGCGTTGAAATCATCCAGGGTTCGTTCGAGTCCCGCGACCGAAGCCGCCGTGATGACCGTCGTTCCGGGCATGGACAATTCGCCGCCGAGATCGAACAGCTGATGCTGGATTCGCGTCAGGCAGTCCTCGATGTCCCGGGGCAGGTCATCGGACGCGAGCACCAGGCCGATCAGGCTGTTCGTTTCGTCGACTGCGCCGTAGGTGTCGACGCGAACGCTGTCCTTGGGCACGCGATCGCCCGAACCCAGTCCGGTCGAGCCATCGTCGCCGGTGCGCGTGTAAATTTTCGAGAGTCTGTGGCCCATATGCTCGTCCGTTGCATCGATCGCCATCCGGTCTCCATGATACCCCGGCCGCGGCGCTGCGCGTGTCAGTTCATGTTGAATCTCAGTTCGACGTAGGCGCCTCGGCTCGGCGCGAGATAACGCACACCGAAGTCGTAGTAGGCTGTCGTGTAGTCCCGGTCGAACAGGTTCTCGATGCGGCCGTAGATGCCCCACTGTTCGCCGAGCGCGATGCGGCCGGTGAGGTTGGTCAGGCCATAGCCGGCCAGTTTCTGATCGCCGAAATCGCGGCGCGGACCGACAACCCGGACATCGGCGCCGAACTGATGCGGCCCGATATTGCGGGCGAGGCTGAAGGTCGCAGACTCCTCCGAGCGGCGCAGCAACGTCGAACCTTCGGTCTTGTTCTCCGGATTCTGTAGCGTGCCGCGAACCCGGAATGTCCATATCGGCGAGACGAGCGCGTAACCCGCTTCGATACCGGTGATCTCGGCCTTCTCGATGTTCTGCAGAACGAAGTTCGCGTCGCTCGCGATCAGGTTATCGATCTTGGTGCGATACAAATCCACGGTGACGGATTGCGACTCCGTGAAATCCCATCCCCAGCCGGCCTGCAGCGTGATTGCCTCTTCTTCCCTGAGTCGCGGATTGCCACCGAATGCACCGAATCTCTCGGCGGCCGACGGTGCCCGCACGGCGCGGCCGGCGCTCGCCATCAGGCGCATGTCGGGCATCACGTCAAAGCCATACTCGATATTCCAGGTGAAGTTTTCGTCGATCGCGTCGCTATCGCTCAGTCGACCGGCGAGCACGAGCATATGGCGCCCGTATTGCATCGCATCCTCGAGATAGAAGGCGATATCGTCGGTGTCTTCCGCCTGCAGTCGAGAGCCAAACGAAATGCCGCTGACTTTCTCGTTGGAAAAGTACGCGCCGGCGACGACGACGTGATGCTCGCCGACGTCAATCGTGTTCTGCCAGTCTGCGATCGACAGTTCCGTCCTGGCAAAGTCGGGTGCCTGCTGTTGCTGGATGTCATCGATCGTCGAACTGAGGTCAAGCACGCTGTACCAGCTGTCGGTGAGTTTCACGCTGCCCGCCAGCGCGAGTACCTGGTTCTCGTAGTCCTGGCTGGCCGGCACGACCGGGAATGCCACATACTCATCCGTGCCTTCACTCAGCCAGATTCGTCCCTGCAGGCCCCAGCGTTCGGTGACGTAGCTGGCCTTGCCCTCCGCCGTCGTGTTGTTCCACCCGCTATCGAAGTCGGCGCCCTCGACAATCGGATAGCCTTCGGTATCGGTGTGCTGGACGCGTCCGTTCACACTGAATCCCTCGATGGTCGTACCGCCCGCCGCGCCGAGTTTCACGGTCTGGTCCTGCCCCCCACCGGCGTAAAGATTGATGTCGGGTCGTTCCGATTTCTTCGTGATGACGTTAATGACACCGCCGATGGCATTCGGACCGTATAGCGTGGTGCGCGGCGCCTTGACGATCTCGACGCGTTCGATCATTTCCGGCGTGATGTTCTGCACGGCGGCCTGGCCGAATGTGCCGGTGTTCAGGCGCACGCCGTCGAGGAGCACCAGGGTGTGGTTGCTGTTCGTGCCGCGCGTGAAGATCGACGTCTGTTGTCCCGGGCCGCCGGTGCGCACGATATCGAGTCCGCCCTGAAAGCGGAGGAGTTCGGACAATTCGACGGCCATGCTGCGCTCGATCGTCTGGCTGTCGATGACATCGACCGGTGCGACGACGCGACGCGATGACAGCGGCGTGCGGGTCGCAGTAATGATGACGGTGTCGCGCCGATTGACGGGTTGCGGATTTTCGGCCTGGGCACTGACAACCGTGAGGGCAGCGCAGCCGAGCGCAGCCAGTCGTGTAATGGGCTTCATGTTTGCTCCTCCGGTCGCGCTACCCCGCGCTGACCTGGTGCCGGTTTATATTTCGGGAGCAAACGGGAGAACCACTGACAAGTCAGTCGTTGAAGTGCCCGCCGCACCCTCGCACTGTCACCAGGCCGGTCTCCGGACTTACGAGCGGGGCGGACCCTTGCCGAATCGCCTTCCCACGATGCCAAACCTGGCTTCGCAGTGACTTCGAGCATCTGTACATGCCCGAGGATTCGGTTTTACTCGATCACCGTTGCGGGGGCAGCGCCGGAATGGCTGGATCGATATGATCGCAGCGCACCGGCTTCCCGTTATTTCAGCCTGACGGCCGAAAGCACCTGGCGAGAGCGGCGACTCTAACGACCCGCCGCACACGCTGTCAAATAGTCGTCGAGTGAGTGCCGGTGCGTCAGGTTGGGTCGGGCAGCGGGACGGGCAGCATGACGGATTGCCCGTCGCGCGTGAATTCGGCGAACGGCGTGCCGTAGAGCCTTTCGAGCTTCTCGATCGTCAACATCGCGGCGACCGAGCCGTATTCCCAGTTGCCGTCACCGTGCAACATCAGGACATGGTCCGCGAAGCGCCATGCGAGCAGTGGATCGTGCAAGGACGCGACGATGGTCTTGCCGTCGTTCGCGAGCATTTTTAGCTGGCGTAACACGTCCAGTTTGTGCAGCGGGTCGAGATGATTCATTGGCTCGTCGAGCAGCAGAATATCCGGGTCCTGAACCAGCAGAGCCGCGATTGCCAGGCGACGGCGTTCGCCACCGGACAGCGTGCCGGTAATACGCTCGCGAAGATCCTCGAGGCCCATCGCAGCGAGTGCCTCGTTCGCGAGGCGCAGGTCTTCCGCTGTTTCCCATTGCCAGAAGCCGAGTTGTGCGTGCCTGCCCATCAAAGCCGTTTCCAGCACCGTGATCGGAAAGGCATCGTCATGCGTCTGTAGCAGCAGCCCGAGGCGACGCGCGATCACAGGTCGTTCGAGGTCCTCGAGTGCGTCACCATGCAGGCGCACCATGCCGCTTTCCGCAGGGCGCAGTCCGGCCATGGCGTGGAGTGACAGGGTTTTGCCGACCCCATTGGGGCCGAGGATGCAGACGAATTCGCCGGGCTCGCAGCTCAGGTTGAGGTCTTGCACCAGCGTGCGGGGGCCGGCCCGAACGGTCAGGTTTTCACATGCGAGGGTCATGGTTGCCCGGCATTCTACGGCACCGGGGGAGATCGCGGTTGAATTGCCGAGACCGGCCTACCGCTGCAAATTCTTTTTCTCCGATACCTGCGAAAAAGATTTTCCAGCGCTCTCCGGTCTCTGCGGTGGTGGCTAACGGCGGGCCCGGTCGTTTGAAGGCGATCGGGTG
>JBLYYV010000417.1:0-3139 GCA_048550095.1 Gammaproteobacteria bacterium | reverse complement strand
CACGCCACGAACTGTTTCGTGGCTGAGAGCTTCATGGATGAGCTGGCGAACGCCAGTCGCGTCGATGGGTATGAGTATCGAAAACGATTGCTGGCCGACAAGCCGCTATGGCGCAACGTGCTCGACCTCGCGGCTGAAAAGGCCGACTGGGGTAACGCACCCGACGGCATCTATCAGGGGATCGCGCTGATGGAGGGCTACAACACGTATATGTCGCAGGTGGCCGATATCACGGTTCGAGGCGGCAAGATCAAGGTCGAAAAGATTACGTGTGCGGTCGACTGCGGTCAGGTCATCAACCCGAGTGGCGTGCGCGCGCAGGTAGAGAGTGCCGTGATATTCGGTTTGTCCGCTGCGTTATGGGGGCAAATCGATATCGCCGGCGGTCGCGTCCGGCAGCAGAATTTCGACACGATGCGCGCGCTGCGGATCAACGAAATACCGGAGATCGACATTCACATCGTCGACAGCGATCGGGACCCGGGTGGCATGGGCGAGCCGGCAACCGCGCTCGTTGCGCCCGCCGTGGCGAATGCTTACTACAAGGCCCGCTTCGAGCGTATTCGGTCGCTACCGTTCAGCGCTCACGGCCTGGCGTAACGGCCCTCGGGTCGTACAGCAGTTCGAAGCCTTCGACCAGCACCGGCATGTCCTGGGTGACTTCGAGCCCGTGGGGCTCGAGCATTGCATTCCAGTAGCGCGTGTGCAGCGGTATCCATATTTCAAGGTCGCGGACTGGAGTCCCGTCGATGGCCGTGTGTGCCGCAGTGATCGCGCCGAACGCGACTTGCTCGATATCCGTTAGCCGCACGAGTTGGCGAGGGTGGCCATCGAAGTCGACGAGGATGATCGTGTCGCCCACCGCCGGATTCGGTTGGTCCGTTCGCTCGACGATCCACGGCAGCGTGAAAGTGCCTTTCTTATCACCGGCGCGAATGAGATCAATAACCTGAACCGTCGTCGCATCGTCGAGGCCGATCCAGCGAACCTGGTATGACTGCGTCAGATCGGTTCCGTTCAGGGCGACGCGCGCGCCTTCCCAGAACGCGTCGAGTTCCGCGATATTCGGGCGGCCGCAGCCCTCCGGCAGGTAAGTCATGCGGGTCAGTCGCTGTCGCTGTCGTCGTCTTCGGCTTCGATGAGTTCGATCCACTCACCGGCGGCGCCGGTCGTCACGCCGACCTCGCGGCCGTCATACGGAAACCCATCGACTTCCCGCGGCTCCACGCGCCAGTCGACGGCCAGGTCGTCCAGTTCGCCGTCCACTTCGAACGTAACCATCGACGTGCCGGGCGGCAGGAAGCCGGGTTTGACCGTGCGCGGGGTCGCGGCCGCAGGGTACTCGTCGAGTTCGATCAGGAAGTCCTTCGAGACGGTGGCGACCGCCAATGGATACGTCGTATCGGCCGGCAGTCCCTGGGCGCGGGACACGACCGATATCGAGAACGGCATGGCGTCGCCAACCTCGAGCCCCAGCTGATCGCGGTAGAAGGCGCTCATCGCATCCATCGACGGGCCGCCCACGACCATGATGAACACCCGGTCGATATCGGTCTCGACCGTGAAATTGGCGTTGGTCGTCAGGTATAGCACCTCGTTGCCCGGGCCCAGCGTCTGCATCGCACGCGGCGCGTTTGGAGCGGCCCAGAGGTCTTTCGGCGGTCCGATGATCGCGAACGGCGAATCGCTCAGGCGCTCGGCGACGGCATCCGGATCCTTAACCAGGAGTTCGGTGGCATTCCAGCCGTAGCTCGTGATTGGCTCATAGTCCGCGACGTATTCGTTCTCGACGAAACGTATGTACACAGGTGCTTTGCTCTCAGGTTGCATCAGCACGTAGTCGCGATCGGCCATCCCGGGCGTATCCCATGCGCCCGCGAGCTCGGCCGATATCACGCCTCGCTCGACGACCTCGTAGTCCAGGAACTCGTCAAACGCTTTCTCGACGGAGCCGAGATGGAGCACGGAGATCGTCACGATCAATATGGATTTCAGCACGGCCGGCAACTCCCCGATTAAAACGACACGGCAAACTATGGCCCGGCGCCTGAAATTTGTCTAACGGTGTTGCGCGCCTGTTCCCGCTATGGGTAGCGGGATATTCGACTTTGAATTGGGCAAAAAAAAGCCCCGCTGTTGCGGGGCTCTTGGGAAGGCTTGTTCGGACCGCTTAGATAATCGCTTTCCGACGCAGCATCACGAGCGCTGCGAGACTGAAAACGAATATGCCCAACGTTGCGGGCTCGACAAGCGCCACGGTGCCGTTCGTCGCGAGGCCGTTCGTGATGCTGCCGGAAACGAGCTTGCGCTCTCCGACAATTTCGACGATATCTTTCTCGATCTTGAAACCGAAGAACCTAATAATTTTTTGTCCGACGACTTCCTTTCTTTGTTCGCCGCCACCAATGCCGATGCTGCTGTCGGGATTTCCGCCAGCACCGATCCAGTCATCGAAAAGGATGGCAAGGCTCTGACCGCCATTCCTGGCCGTAAAGCCGATTGCGCCGCTCAGCATCCTGACGCCGTTGTAGGTCTGAGCGAGCAGCCCGCTGCCATTCTGGGTCTGGACGTTGACGTTGCTGTACCCGAAAGGACCAATGCGTTTCGGGTTGTAGTCGAACGAGCCAGTCAGCGAAGTGCCGTCATTGAAAAATGCATTCTGGAATGTCCACGTAACGCTCATCGCGTTGGCGGAACCCGAGATAGCAAGGAAGAGAATTGCTGCGAGGGAAATTCTGGTGCGCATGGTTCCGTATGCTCCGTTGTAACTTACGGCAGGAACCACACTAGGAACGGGCCGGATTGGTTGAACTAAAATCAATCGACGCGAACAATATTACTATATCTCCAAGCCGTGTCAAACGAATTTTGCGTCGAATTTAAGGTATATTGGTAAAGAATTCAGTTATGTAAGAAAAACCGACGTCATGCCGCCACACGACATAGTATGGACGGCCTGTTGACGTCCATAAACCATCTGAGAAGGCATGCAACTGCCACAATTCGAATACCTGAAGCCCGCCAGCCTCAAAGAGGGTCTGGCGATGCTGGCTGAGCATGGATCGGCGGTGAAGATCCTGTCCGGCGGCTCGGACCTGCTGATCAACATGAAATTCGGGCTCGACACCCCGCGCTACCT
>JBLYYV010000416.1:0-4046 GCA_048550095.1 Gammaproteobacteria bacterium | reverse complement strand
GGCAATCACCGATGCAAAGGTGATCACGGCATACAGGGGGCCGTAGTTCAGCAGCAGGATAATGACGACGGCAGTGATTTCGAACAGTGTCGGCGCGATGTTGAAGACGAAGAAGCGCATCAGGAAGCTAATGCCGGTCGTGCCGCGCTCTATATCGCGGGCGAGGCCGCCGGTCTGGCGGCTCAGATGATAATCGAGATCCAGCGCATGCAGGTGCCGGAACACACGCATGCCGAGGAAGTGCATCGCGCGCTCGGTGATGCGGCCGAAGATCGTGTCACGGATCTCGCCGAACAGCACGGTCGAAAACCGCGCTGCGCCGTACGCGAGCACGACGCCGAGTAGCAGCATCGTCGTCACCGAAGCCTTGTCGGCGACGCCTAGCGTATCGACGATGGACTTGAGCAGGAACGGGATCAGCAGGATCGCGCCCTTCGATGCGACCAGGAACAGCATCGCCGCCAGCAAGCGGCCCTTGAACCGCATCAGGTACGGCCACAGGGAACTGATGATGCGCCAGTTGATGCCCGTGTCGTTCGAGTGTTCAAAATTACCGTGGCGCATGTGTTTCCTTCGCGCGGTACTCGCACAATTCGCTGATTGGGCAGTGCCAGCATTCCGGCCGGCGGGCCTTGCAGACGTAGCGGCCGTGCAGGATCAGCCAGTGATGCGCGTCCTGCTTGAATTCGTCCGGCGTGAACTTCAGTAGCTTCTTCTCGACTGCCAGCGGGGTCTTGCCCGGCGCCAGTTTCGTGCGGTTCGCGACGCGAAAAATATGCGTGTCGACCGCGATCGTCGGCTCGCCGAAGGCGGTATTCAGTAGGACATTCGCCGTCTTGCGTCCGACACCGGGCAGCGCTTCGAGTTCCGTTCGGGTGCGCGGCACCTCACTGCCGTGTTCGTCGATCAGGATCCGGCACGTCTTGATGATGTTCTTTGCCTTGCTGTTGAACAACCCGATCGTGCGAATATGCTCCTTTAAGCCGTCCTCGCCGAGCGACAGGATTGCCTCCGGCGTTTTCGCCGTGCGAAACAGTGTTTTGGTCGCCTTGTTGACGCCGATATCGGTGGCTTGTGCGGACAGGATCACAGCGACCAGCAACTGGAACGGGTTGTCATAGTTCAGCTCCGTCGTAGGGGCCGGGTTGGCATCTCGCAGGCGCCGGTAGATCGCCGCGCGTTTCTCAGCATTCATCAGTCGATCACATGCCAGGCGTCGAGTCGACGCCTGGCGCTGCGGTGTCGGATTGGCCCGCACTCCGATCGGCATGCAGGCGGTTGCGTGTTGCGACCAGCAAGCCCAGCCCGATAAATGCGCCGGGTGGAAGAATCGCGAGCAATAAGCCCGACGGTGCAGCGCCGATCTGCAGTTGCCAATTCGCGGCGCCGGGTCCGAACAGAAACTCGGCATTGCGCAGCAGCGTGCCGTAACCAACCAATTCCCGGACGCCGCCGAGCAGGACCAGCACCCAGGCGAACCCGAGCCCGTGCGCGAGGCCATCCATGAAGGCCGGCAGCGGCGGCTGGCGCGATGCGAACGCTTCGGCGCGTCCGAGTATGACGCAGTTCGTAACGATCAACGGCAGGAAGATACCGAGTGCGAGGTGCAGATCGAAGAGCCATGCCTTGAACAGCAATTCGATCAGTGTCACGAACGTCGCGATGACGAGGACGAACGTAGGCAGGCGCAGGTCATGGTGCGTGACTCCGCGGGTGAGCGAGACGAGCAGGTTGGTCATGCACATGACCGCGATGGTTGCGATGCCGAGTCCCAGGCCGTTGATCAGCGTATTGCTGACGGCCAGCAGCGGGCACAGGCCGAGCAGCTGGACGATGCCGGGGTTCTCCTGCCACAGGCCGTTGCGGAAAACCGTTTTGATCGATGGTGTCATTGACATGCTGGCTGGAGAAATCTTCTCACCGTTCTTCGGGCCGGGGCGCTGCAAGCAGTATTTCCCGGTTCGCGTTGAAATATATTACGGCGTTGCGCACCGCGGTGACCACCGAGTGACTGGTGATGGTGGCGCCGCTCATGTGATCGAACATTCCACCATCCTTCGTCAGGACCCAGTCTCTGTCGAGCGGATTCTCCGTCTGCAGCCCCGTGAACGAGTCGATCCAGTCCGATTTCCCAGCTTCGATGCGATCGCCGAGACCCGGCGTTTCCGAGTGCGCCGTTGTGCGCACGGCGACCACGCGGCCGTCTATACCGATGCCGACGAGCATTCGGATCTCGCCCACATAGCCATTGGGCGCGACTGCGGTCAGCACGACGGCAACGGGCTGTTCCTCCGACCTCGCCCGGTAGGCCGGCTGTAATTGCGCCGAGCCGAGTAACTCCGGATCCGCGACCATCACGACGTCGAGATGCGGTTCGTTGTCGTACGCATCAGTCGGCAGAACCTGTCGCAATGCGCGGAGGCGTTGCTGAAGTTCGTTGTTCGCAATGCGATCGCGCGTTTGCCCGTTCATCCATGCAAGCAGTGCCGCGGCGACGACCGCGAATATGACCAGGAAAACCGCTCCGACAGCGCGATTCATGACGAGCGCTCGTCCGGCTCTCGGCTGGTCGTGCTACGCCCATATACCCTCGGTCGGGTCAGGCGATCGATCAGGGGTACGGCCATGTTCATCAACAGCACGGCGAACGCAACACCATCCGAATAACTGCCCCAGGTGCGGATCGCATAGACGAGGATGCCGATGCCGGCGCCGAAGATGAGGCGGCCTGCATTTGTCGTGGCTCCGGACACCGGATCCGTGGCGATGAAGAATGCGCACAGCAGCGCGCCGCCGCTGAATACATGGAAACCGGGCGCCGCATTGGTGGCCGAATCGACGATATAGCCGAGCGTCGCCATGGCCCCCAGGGCACCGAGCATCGCGATCGGGACCTGCCAGCGAATAATGTTGCGAAATAGCAGCCAGAAACCGCCGATCGCGATGAAGTTGCCGATCCATTCCCAGCCCCGGCCACCCAGATCGCCGAACAGCGGGCTCGTCTTGATCTCGTCCATGGTCCGCATCATGCCGAGCTCGGTCTTGACCAGGTCGAGCGGGGTCGCGCGGCTGATCGCATCCATCTGCAGGCTGTCGGGCAAAGCGCCGGTGAGCGCGTACTGCAGCGTCAGCAGCGCGGACGGCGGCGGATAGTCGAGATCGCCGATGTCGGGTGACGTCCAGAAACTCATGGCTTCCGGAAACGAGATCAGCACGACGGCATAACCGGCCATCGCCGGATTGAATACGTTGTATCCGAGCCCGCCGTACAGGTGTTTGGCGACGCCGATCGCGAAGAAGCTGGCTATCGCGGTCACCCACCACGGCGTCAGCGACGGCAGGCAGAACGCGATCAGCATTGCGGTGACCATGGCGCTGTAGTCGAAGACATAGAGCTTGATCGGCTTGTCACGCAGCCACAGCGCCAGCGCTTCCGTCCCAATGGCGACGGCGCAGGCGACCAGGAAATTAATCAGAATGCCGATGCCGAAGAACCATGCATGCGCCAGCATCGCGGGCGTCAGCGCATAGATTACGTTGCGCATCATCGCCGGTACCGTCATCGGCGAGCGCCAGTGGGGGGCGATGCTGCTGGCAAAGCTCACGGGCTGCTGTCCCGAGTCGTCCTCGCGAGCGTTCATCGATCGCCGCCTGCGTCGTCGTCCCGGGCGGTGACGCGCGCCATGATTTCATCTATAGAATCCGCTTGCTGTAGATCGTCGACCTGCTTCTGCAATTCAGCCTCGCGCGCGGACTCGACTTCAGCGAGGCGCGCTTCGCGTGCCTCGAAACGGCGGCGGGCACGCTCGGCCTGGTCGCGTTCCCGGAGAAATTCGCGCAGGCGGATCTTGCTGTCGACGAACCGGTCGGTCAGCAGGATCTGACTCGGGCAGACGTAGTCGCAACAGCCGCACTCGATGCACGCGTTGAGGCCGAGTTCGATCAGCGCCGCCATATCGTGGCGCCGATCGGCGTTCAGCAGTTCCTGGGGCAATAACTGCGCCGGACAGACCTGGCTGCATTCTCCGCAGCGAATGCATGGCATC
>JBLYYV010000415.1:0-8098 GCA_048550095.1 Gammaproteobacteria bacterium | reverse complement strand
GCCGGTCGAATCCACCGTAACCCATTCGACGTGGTCGGTAGCGCCTGCACGGAAACGTAGTACGAGAAAATCAGCCATCAATGCGATCTGTAATTTACCAGGAATACGCCGCGTTACTTCGTGTCGAAATAGCGCAGGCTTGTCGTTACGACCCCGTTGCTATCACGATGCAACAGACTGTACATAGTGAGTTGCGAGGTGCCAAGGGTAACCAGAACCTTAAGCTGAAAGAAATTCGACGCAACCTCAAGGTATTTGTTCGTAAATTCCGGATCGACTATGCCCTGAGCGTCGTCCATGAAGGCATTGTCGCCGGATCCGGTGAGCAGGTTGCAGTAGGGACGATTGGCCTGCAGGGCCTCCGCATCGGCGGCGCCGGAATCAGCGGCAAACGAAACCAGAACCGGGCCCTCTGCAGAATTGACGTTGATTTTCTCGCCGGGTGGCAGCGCGGATACGTATCGTTCGAGTGCCTTGTACAGTTCGGGGCCGGGCTCTTCAGCATCGATAAAGCCATCGACGGCGAGTAACTCGGAGGTCGTCGTGAACCACGTATTGGCCGTGCGATAGGGCGGCAACCTCGATGTATAAGTGTTGTCCTCGGCGCCGCCGAATTCTTCGGTCTGGTCCGGGTCGATCCAGTCGACGACGCGCGGTACGAGCTCACGAGGAATGTCCAGTACGTCCAGCAGGTTGCCGAACTGATTAACGATAACTTCGTCCTTGCGTCCTTCCGGCGCCAGGTTGTTAAGGTTGAAGCGACCCTGCATGTCGCTCAGGCTGCCGCGAACCGTGCCGCCTTCGAACGGCAACGTCATCTCCGTGTCCCAGCCCTCGCCAGGATAGTCGCAGAACTCGTTCTGCTCCTGATCGTCCTCAAAATCCCTTCGCAATGCCTCAATCGCCATGATCTCGGCGCCGAGAGCAAACTCGGTCGCCTGAGCCTGTAACAACTGCGTTTCGCTGCGACGTATATCGAGGTGGAGTTCCCATGCAAGATCCGCTGCGAGCATAGTCGCGAGCGCGACGACGAGCAGCGCCGTCACCGCCGCAATTCCACGCTGACGACGGTCGCCGATCTTGCGGCCTTCGGTTCTCATAACAGGTCCACGACCCTTTCGATTTCGCCCCAGGAATCGAGTTCGAAGCGAATGCGGACCGCGCGCGGAAACACGAAGCTGGTTGCATTGATCTCGCTCAAGGGCGGCCACTGCGTACTCCATTGCGACGCGTTGTCGAGATACTCGATCTCGACATCGACAACGCCCTCCAGGATTTCCTCGGAACGCGGTTCCATGCCGAGCGGAAAGTCCATGACCGGCCAGTACTCACGAATCAGTTTCTCGTCTTCGATTCGATATTGCACACGTTGCAGCGTGCCACGCGGCGCCGGCACTGGGTTGCGCCAGCCACCGCGACTTAATCGAACGATGTTCCCATCCAGACCATCCGTCACCAGCGGCGCCTCAGTGCTGCGCCCCAGAAGGTCGCGCACAAACCGGGGATTCAATTGCGTGAAATCCCAGGTGATCATCCGAACCGCGCGCTGCAGCTGACCCAGGCGGACCATCTGCTCTTTGGCCAGAGTTTGCTGCTGCACGATCGTATTGAGACCGCCGAGCGCCAGCATGCTGATCACGCCGAAGATGGCAATGGCGACCAGCAGTTCGATCAGCGTGAAGCCGCGTATGGATGAGCCGCACTTCGATGTTCCGGCAGCCCGCATCACTGCAGATCCTCGCCCTGATAGTCGGCATTCGGGTCGAGGGGTTCGTACCCCTCGCCGAACCGTCGCACGGAATCGTTCTCACCGGTCGCCTGCGGCTGCGGCAGGAAGCCGACGACCGTCGCGACGGTATTGCCGGGTTCGTCCGCGAAACCGACCGTGACATCGAGCCGACGCATGGACATGTCGGGAATTTTCGACACCTTGATCGTGTAGAGCCATTCGGCCCCGGCCATTTCCACGACGTCATCGCGTTCGCCTGCATCCGGATACTCGCCGTTGACCCGCATCTCGGTAATGCGATCGGTTGCGATCCACGTCGCCAGCGTCTTGTCACGCAACATGGAGGTCGCGCCGAGCATCTGGTTCAATGAGCTGAAAACGCCAATCAGCCCGAGGCTGATAATGGCCATGGCGACCAGCACTTCGAGCAGCGTGAAGCCGGACTCGTTGGCCCGATACCGCCGTTGCGAAGTCACGGGGTCACCTCGGTGATCTCGACACTGCCGTCGATATCGAATTCCATCGTGGTGCCGTCATTCGAGAACTCGCGCCGCAGCAACACGGTGAACGGGCTGATGTCCCCGCTGGAATACACCATCACCTGCGGGTTATAGGTTTTTTTGGGCGGCTCATTCGCGTCATCGTCGGCCGCTGCGTCCGTATCGATCGTCGCTGGCTCAGCATCTGTTTCGGCCAGCTGCAGAACGATGTCGCGGCCGTCGATCTGCAGTTCGAACATCAGGCCTTCCGGCAACTGCCGCGGGCCCAGCAGCGACGAAGCATCGAGCAACGCCCATTCGGACTGATCCGGATTCTCTTCATCGTGGTATTCGATGAAATCTTCGTAAAACGCCGAGAACTCGTAGCGATCCTTAAACAAGCGCAAGCCGATCTCCCGCCCCTGGATCACCGCTTCTTCGCGCGCGAGGTCGATCAACGCGACGAGGCGACTGGCTTCCTTCTCCAGCTCCCGGTCGCCGCCGATTACGCCGACGGACAGCGTGAACATGGTCGCCAAAACGCCAATGATGAATACGACGACGAGTACTTCGAGCAGCGAAAACCCGGCATGCGAGCAGCTCGCGCGCGCAGCATGGCGCTGCGCCGTCATATGCTGCGATGAAACCTGGGGGAGGGCGCTCAAGCGACTCCGTCCGGGACCTGGCGGGCCTGGGTCCGCTGAGCGTGAACGCGCTCGTTACTGTAGCGACCAGTTACCGATATCGGTATCAAGTCCTTCTCCGCCCTGCTGACCATCCCGGCCCAGCGTGTAGACGTCGAACTCACTCTGATTGCCCGGATGAAGGTACATGTAAGGCCGGTCCCATGGATCCTTTGGCAGCCGCTCCAGGTAGCCACCCGCAGGCCAGCGTGCGTTCGGATCCTGTGGCGGCGTGACGAGTGCTTCAAGGCCCTGTTCGGTGTCCGGGTAGCGGAAATTATCCAGACGGTAGAGTTTCAGCGCGCTCTCGATGGCGCGCAGATCCTGCTGAACCTTGACGACCTGCGCTTCATCGATGCGGCTGATAACGTTGGGCGCGATCAGCGCCGCAAGAATTCCGAGGATCACGACGACCACCATGATTTCGATCAACGTGAAACCACGATTCCGCCGGCGGCGCGATAGAGAGGTTCTGGATACCATGAAAACAACCCGTATTTCTGACATGATGCGCCGCATCCTTAGCCGCCTGTGTTGTCGGGGCCTGACATCGGCGGACGCCACCTTATCATAGCAAGCAGCCCGTAAACGTGGAAAAGGACCGCATATTGTCAACGTCGATCCCGCCGGCCGTGCGGCCCTGGTTGATGCTGGCCGCGGCGCTCCTGCTGATTCAGGCGATTCCTGACGCATCGACGTGGCTTCGCTACGACCGCGCCGGCGTCGAGCAGGGCGAGTGGTGGCGAATCCTGACGGCAAACTTCATCCATCTCGGCTGGGGTCACCTGGCCCTGAATGCAGCCGGACTCCTCGCGATCGCATGGCTCTTCGCCGAAGACTATTCGCTCGGCGAGTGGATTTTCATACTCATCGTTTGCTCGGCCGTCACCAGCGTGGGCCTGTACCTGCTGAACCCGGAGATCGACTGGTGCGTCGGTCTGTCGGGCGCCTTGCACGGCCTGTTTGTGGCCGGGGCAATGGCGCTGGCCGCGGATGAGCCCCGCCTCGGAATCGGCCTGCTGGTCGGCGTGGCGGTCAAGATTGGTTACGAGCAGTTCGTCGGTTCAATGCCGTTTTCGGAAGGCGCCATCGGCGGATCCGTCGTCGTCGATGCACACCTGTGGGGCGCCATCGGTGGCATCGCCGCGGCACTCTGCGTGCGCATATGGCGCAGCAACATGCGACGGTTATAATGCGGCTTTGCAATCAAACTTGCCCAATCGGGAATACACACTCGTCAATATCATGAAGGCTCCGTCGGATCTTTTTTCTCTCGCCGGTCAGGTCGCGCTCGTAACCGGTGCTTCGCGCGGCATCGGTGCGGCGATTTCGGACATGCTTGGCGCCGCGGGCGCAATTGTCGTCGGCACGGCAACTAGTCAGCCCGGTGCCGATGCCATCAGCAAACGATTCGATGATGCAGGCGTTAGCGGTCGCGGCGCAGTACTCGACGTTCGGGAACCGGAATCGATCGATGCGTTGATCAAGGACGTTGCCGCCAACGAGGGTCCGGTGACGGTGCTCGTCAATAACGCAGGCATTACCCGGGATAACCTGATGATGCGAATGAAGGACGAGGAATGGGACGACATTATTCAAACCAATATGACGTCCGTGTTTCGTCTGTCCAAAGCCGTTTTGCGCGGCATGATGAAAGCGCGGCATGGACGCATCATCACGATCTCGTCGGTCGTTGGCGTGATGGGTAACCCGGGTCAGGCCAACTATGCCGCGGCGAAAGCGGGCGTAATCGGGTTTACGAAGTCGCTCGCGCGGGAAGTCGGCTCGCGCGCCATCACGGTCAACGTCGTCGCGCCCGGTTTCATCGATACCGAGATGACGGAGCAGCTCGGCGAAGAGCAGCGAGATGCGCTCAGAGGCCAGATTCCGCTGCAGGAATTGGGCTCCGTTGACGATGTCGCGGCGGCCGTTTTGTATCTTGCGACACCCGCCGCCAACTACGTGACCGGCGAAACGATTCACGTCAATGGCGGTATGTATATGATTTAAAAGGTTTAAATAACGTGGTTTACACAAGCCTATATTCCTTGCTTGGTGGTAGATTGCGGTAGATGATTACCTTAAAATACGCAGCCGGCGAGTCCGGGGACCGGATTGATCTCACAGACTCTATTCAATATCAGAGGAATTGCCGAATATGAGCAGCATTGAGGAACAAGTTAAGAGCATCGTCGCCGAGCAACTCGGCGTGAAAGAGGAAGAAGTGACAACCGCAGCTTCCTTCGTCGATGATCTTGGCGCGGATTCGCTGGACACAGTGGAACTGGTTATGGCGCTTGAAGAAGAGTTCGAGACAGAGATCCCGGACGAAGACGCCGAAAAGATCACCACCGTTCAACAGGCGATCGATTTCATTAAGGCTCGTGCCGAAAAGGCTTGAGTCTTTTCTCCTGACACCGAGTGGCGGCCGCGTGCCGCCACTCGCGTTCATACACTCCAGATGATCTTGTTATGACCAGACGGCGCGTAGTCGTAACCGGTCTCGGCATCATATCCCCCGTGGGAAATGATCTACAGACCGCGTGGGCAGCAGTTGCATCGGGAAAGAGCGGCATCGGTCCGATCGAGGAATTCGACGTCAGCGATTTCTCGACGCGTTTCGGCGGTTCCATTCGTGGCTTCGACGTGTCGGAGTACATGACCCCCAAGGACGCTCGCAAGATCGATCAGTTCATGCACTACGGCATCGCTTCGGCGGAGCAGGCGATCGACCAGGCGGGTCTGTCAATCGAGACTTACGCGCCCGAGAGAATTGGCGTCGCGATCGGCTCCGGTATTGGCGGAATCGGGACGATCGAAGCCAATTTCGAGAAGTACATGAACGCGGGTTCACCGCGCAAGATCTCGCCGTTTTTCGTTCCGGGCAGCATCATCAATATGACCGCCGGGCACGTCTCGATACGGCATAGCTTTCAGGGCCCCAACCTCGCGTTGGTGACGGCGTGCACAACCGCGACTCACTGCATCGGCATCGGCGCGCGCACCATCGCATATGGTGATGCGGACGCGATGGTCGTCGGTGGTTCGGAAGATCCGATGACGGTACTCGGACTCGGTGGTTTCTGCGCAGCGAGAGCGTTGTCGACGAGAAACGACGATCCCGAAGCCGCCAGTCGCCCCTGGGACCAGGATCGTGACGGATTCGTGCTCAGTGCCGGTGGGGGCTGCCTCGTTTTGGAAGATTACGAGGCGGCGAAGAAGCGCGGCGCGCCGATCCTGTGCGAACTGGTCGGGTTCGGGATGAGCGGTGACGCGAATCACATCACGGCGCCGAAAGAAGACGGCAGCGGCGCGGCACTGTGCATGTCCGCTGCGATCAATGACGCCGGCCTGAATGGCGACGACATTCAGTATATCAATGCCCACGGCACGTCGACGCCGCTTGGCGACGCGGCCGAAACAAAAGCGATACACACCGTATTCGGCGATCATGCGAACAAGCTGACCGTCAGCTCGACGAAATCGACGACCGGCCATCTGCTCGGCGCCGCCGGCGCAATCGAAGCCGTCTTCAGCGTCATGGCTATCGTCGACCAGGTTGCGCCGCCAACGATCAACCTTGAGAACCCCAGTCCCGATTGTGATCTGGACTACGTTCCGAACGAGGCGCGCAACATGCCTATTGATGCCGTCGTTTCGAACTCGTTCGGCTTTGGCGGCACGAACGGCAGCCTCGTATTCAAGAAGGTCTGACTGCGACGCGCACCGCAATGAGTCCCGACTGATGTCGAGCGACGCTCCGGTAACTACCGTTAATATTCCCTTCGCGTCAGACCTGCTGGGTCTGCATGCGCTCGATCCAGGTCGCTATCCGGCGCTGGTTGAGAGCGCGGCCGACGAGTCAACGCTCGGCCGCTACGACATACTCTTCGGATTTCCCGGGGAATCCCTGGTCCTGCATGCCGATGGGCAGTTGCGCGGGCGTTCCAGCCGGAACCAGACGAACTTTCTTGATGCGTTCGACGCCTGGTGGGCCGACGAGAGAAGCCCCGCGTCATGCATTGAAGGGCTGCCATTCAGCGGCGGGTGGTTCGTCCTGCTGGGTTACGAATTGGCGAACGAGATTGAGCCGCGACTCGCATTGCAACCAGACCCGCGACAGCCGATCGGTGTCGCGCTGAGGATCCCGGTGGCGATCATCCGGGACAGGAAAAGCGAGACCGCATGCATCGTCGCAGAGCGCGGTCATGAAGCGTGTATCGCGACCGTGCGCGCCGACCTGGGATGCCTGGATACGGAGGCCGCACCGACAACCGACCCGGTTGTCAAAGATCTGCGTGAAGACGATGCGGAAGACTTCATCCAGGCCGTGTCACAGGCGCAGGCATATATCGCGGCCGGAGATATCTATCAGGCCAACCTCTCGCGCCAATGGACCGCATGGTTGCTCGACTCTGCCAAACCCGTCGATATCTACCGACGACTGCGGGAGACGAATCCGGCGCCGTTCGCGGGCATTGTCGATTTGCCCGAGATGACCGTCATCAGCTCATCGCCGGAGCGGCTGCTGCGGAGCGATGGTCGCATCGTCGAGACCCGACCGATCGCGGGCACGCGGCCACGCGATGCGAGCGATGACGACGCCGATCGACGTGCGGAACTGCAGAGTAATCCGAAAGAGCGCGCCGAACACGTCATGCTGATCGACCTCGAACGCAATGACCTTGGCCGTGTTTGCAAACCCGGAACCGTGCAGGTCGACGAGTTCATGGCGATCGAATCATATGCGCACGTCCACCATATCGTCTCCAACGTGCGCGGCGAGTTGCGCGAGGGGATTAAACCCGGCGACATCATTCGCGCGGTGTTCCCCGGCGGGAGCATCACCGGCTGTCCGAAGGTACGTTGCATGGAAATTATCGACGAACTCGAAACCCGTCCTCGTGGCGTGTATACCGGCGCGATGGGCTATATCAACCGGGATGGCAGCGCCGATCTCAACATTTTGATTCGCAGTATCGCTGTGATGGATCGCGAGGTGTCGGTCGCTACCGGCAGCGGCATCGTGGCCGATTCCGATCCGCATCTGGAACTCGAGGAAACCCGCGCGAAAGCACGCGGACTTCTGTTGGCGCTGGCCCCTGAGGGCGGCCGGGGAGTGATTGACGGATGACGCGCTGGTTTTTAAACGGGGCGGCGACGGATTCGGTGCCCATTGCGGATCGTGGCCTGCACTATGCCGATGG
>JBLYYV010000414.1:0-3253 GCA_048550095.1 Gammaproteobacteria bacterium | reverse complement strand
CGAATACACCTATGAGGGTCACTTCGAGCTGAACGGCAGCCCGATTCCGCCCGAGCAGGCATTCAACCCCGACGGCACGGTCAAGGACGGCGTCGAGACCACGGGACCGATCCTCGGTGTGGACCCGATGGGTCGCGGCACGCTGATCGGCGACTTCATCTATACGCAGCCCGGTGTCTACACGATCACTACCTGCGTGTATGACAAGGCCGAAGTGAATCCGGAGACCCAGCAGAAGTCGCTGACGACCGCTTCCAAGGTCGCCTGCGCGGATACGCAGGTCAGCGTCGGCGTGTCGGCGGAACTGAGCGCCGAGGTCACCGGACCGGACGACACGCAAAGCCCGGGCGATGAAGTGACGTTCGATGTCACGCTGAAGAACCTCGAGTTCGAACTGGACCCGGCGGATCCGCGTTACAGCCAGTTGCCCCCGAGCGGCGTGTCCGTGCTCGGCCTGGCAGTGGCCGGTGAGTTGAGCCCGCATCTGCAGCTGCTCGATGCAACGAGTGCCGATGGTATCTGCACGCTCGACGGCAACAGCGGGTTCGATTGTTCGTTCATCGAGATTCCGTACGCGGGCGAGTCCAATGTAACAGTGCGCGCGCGGGTGTCACCGCTCGCCCCGGGACGCTCCGAGCAGGGGCTCGCGCTCGAGGCTGAATGGCCCGACATGCTTGCGACGGTCTCCGGCGGCGGCGCGATCGAAATCGCATCGACGGGCGTCGCGCCGGCGCCCGCCGAGGTCACGCCGGGAGAAGGCAAGCCGGGGGGCTTCGAAGAGATCACGCTGACAGGCGTCAACTTCGAGCGTGGCATGCGCGTGAACATCGGTTCTCGATCGGCGACGCAGGTGCGCGTGGTCGACAGCACGACGCTGACAGCACTCACGCCCGCGCAACCAGCCGGCGTCGTCGACATCACCGTGACCAACGAGGACGGTCAGCAGGGTGTGTTGAGCCAGGCCTGGACGATCGCCGCGCCGTCGACAGGCGGAGGCGATGGTGGAGACGGCGGCGACGGCGACGGTGGAGATGGCGGCGACGGCGGTGGTGACGGCGGCGATGGCGGCGACGGTAATGGCGGGTCGTCGGGCGGGTCGTCGGGCGGGTCGTCAGGCGGGTCGTCGGGCGGCGGTGGCGGCGGTGGCAGCCTGTCTCCAATGCTCGCGCTGCTGCTACTGTTCGGCGCGATTATCGCCCGTCGTCGGGCAGCGGGGTCTGACCCCAAACCTTAGAAGCCCGCCAAGGTGCAAAAGCCCGGCCCTTGGGAGTAACCCAGGGGTCGGGCGTCGCTTATTCAGAACGCGTTTAAAGCTTGGTGTCTGACACCGGATCTACAAGTTCGCCAGCAGTGTGCGCGTGCGGACGATATTAATATGTGTGTCGGGGAGCTCACTCGCCTCCAGGATCGCGAGCGATTGTTCGGCCCGGCGCCGCGCTTCGGCCGGGTCTCCCTTGGCAAGTTGCAGCCGCGCGGTTTCGTAAAGCGTCACGGCATAGGACGTATGGTCGGTGCCGAGGATCTTTTCCTTCATCCGGATCGCGTCGTCCAGCATTCGCTCCGCACACGGCAGGTCGTTCATCGCCAGGCACAGCTGTCCGCGGTCGCTGGTCCAGTTGGCATACCGGTAATGATCCTCTCCGTAAATCCGCCGGAAGTCAGTGCCGACTTCGTCCAGGATTCGGCTGGCCTCGTCATAGCGTTCCAGGTAGCCGAGTGCCTTGCCGTAAGCGTGCTTGAAGATCACGACGTCGGGATGCTCGGCGCCGTAGTTGTCGACGCCCCGCTCGACGGCCTCCTGCATAAAGGGTAACGCCCGTTCGAAGTCGCCCTTCGACGCGAGCATTGCGCCGAGATTGGATACGTTGATGATCGCGTCGAGATAGTTCGGGTCCTGATGCGCTTGCGCCAGACGTACGGCTTCCCGGTAATGAGTTTCCGCTTCGTCGAATTTGCCCTGGAACTCCAGTGACGATGCGAGGCCGTTCAGCACCATCGGAAAATATTCGTGCTTGGGTTCGAGCAACCGCTCGAGAATCGCGAGTGACTCGCGAAACAGTTGCTCGCCTTCCGCGTTGCGTCCCTGGTCCAGCATGATGTTGCCCTTGACGTGCAGGCTGATCGCCACGAGCGTGTGGTCATCGCCGAATTTCGAACGCAGGATGTCGAGCGCTTCACCGATTTCTTTTTCAGCCTGCTCGTAGTCCCCCGTCAAGCTGCGCACGTCGGCCATTTCCGTCAGCGGGTCGGCAAGACGTGTGTGGCTTTCACCGTAGATGCGCCGCATGATCTCGAGCGAACGGGCGTAATGCGCTTTCGCGTCGGGGTAGTTGCCGAGGTGATGCTGAACCGCGCCGAGTTCATGCTCCGCAACGGCGACGTCGGGATGATCGTCGCCGTGCAGCCCGATCAGGATGGACCGCGCTTCTTCGAGGGCCGCCTGGGCTTCGTCGGGTCTTGCGTCGATCAGGTAAGCGCGGCCGAGGCACAGTTTCGCGCGGGCCGATACGGTCAGGCGCGCAGGGTCGGTGGCGCCCGTGATCCCGGCGTTCGCGCGTTCGCAGTTCGCGATCGACTCGGCCGTGCGCCCGTAGCGAAATTGCATCTCGCCGATCGCGACGAGCGCCGTCAGTGTGTTGGTGTCGCCGTCCCCGGTTTCGCGCCGGTAGATTTCCAGCCCGCGCTCGTAGTACTGCCCTGCGTTTTCGAAGTCATTGCGTGCGGTGGCGATATTGCCCTGCAGAATCAGTGCGTCCGCCAGCGACAAGGCCGAGCGCTCGTCGTCGCGCCGCAAATCGTCGACGACGCGCACCGCGAATTCGTCCGCTTCATCGTATTGTCCGAGACCGAAATACACGCGTGCCATCGCGTACATCAGGCGCGCGCGCAACTGCGGCTCGTCCGCGAGCCGTCCGCTGATGTTCTCCGCGCCGCGGTCGAGTAGCTCGCGCGCCGAGACGGACTGTCCGCGCGACACCTCCGGATCCGATTCCTCGAACAGGCTGACCAGGAAGTCGGCGGTGCGTTCGGCCGTGTCGCGTTCCTGGATGACCAGGTCGCGTTCGGCGCTGAGGCGCCACGTGTAGAAACCGACCAGGCTCGCGACGACGACGAGTGCCACCGCGGCGAGCGCAAGCCGATAGCGATGGCGGGACATGAATTTACCGGTGCGATATTGGAACGTGTCGGGGCGTGCCAGCACCGGCCGGTCTTCGAGGTAGCGCTGAATGTCTTCCGACAGGGTGCGGACGGT
>JBLYYV010000413.1:0-2852 GCA_048550095.1 Gammaproteobacteria bacterium | reverse complement strand
GCCTTCGCTCGACAACGTCGTCGTGGGCGAAGTTCGCCAGGTCGAGCAACACCCGAATGCCGATCGCCTGCGCGTCTGCCTGGTCGATGTCGGCGAATCCGAGCCGTTATCAATCGTCTGCGGAGCCTCGAACGTGCAGGCTGGCCGGCGTTATCCGGTGGCCCGGGTCGGCGCGGTTTTGCCGGGCGGGCTGAAGATCAAGGCCAGCAAGCTGCGCGGCGAGCCGTCGGCGGGCATGCTGTGTTCCGGCGTGGAGCTCGGGATCGCAGAGGACGCGGAGGGGCTGCTGGAACTCGCCGGAGAGCCGGTCATCGGCGCGCCGATAGCGGCAGCGCTCGACCTGGACGACCAGATCATCGATCTCGACCTGACGCCCAATCGTGCCGACTGTTTCTGCGTGACCGGTGTCGCGCGCGACCTGGCAGCCGGTCAGCGACTGGCATTCGAAGAGCCGGCGATCGAGCCGGTGCCCGCGCAGACCGACGCGACGTTCCCCGTCGAACTCGCCGAGGGCGCCGGATGTGCCCGGTTCGCAGGGCGCGTCATCAATGACGTCGATCCTGCCGCGATTTCACCGCTCTGGTTGCAGGAGAAACTCCGCCGCTGCGGCGTGCGACCGATATCCCCGGTCGTGGACGTGACCAACTTCGTCATGCTCGAGCTCGGTCAGCCGCTGCACGGTTATGACCTGCGCAAATTATCGGGCCGGATCGTCACGCGACGCGCGAACGACGGCGAGAAACTCGTCTTGCTCGACGGCCAGGCCGTCACGCTCGATCGCGAGGTACTGGTTATCGCCGACGACTCCGGCGCAATCGGCATGGCCGGCATCATGGGTGGTAACTCCACCGCCGTGAGCGACGCGACGACCGACGTGTTTCTCGAGGCGGCGTTCTTCGACCCTGACGTCATCGCGGGTCGTGCCCGGCGATTCGGCATGCATACCGACGCGTCGGTTCGTTTCGAGCGCGGTGTCGACCCGGTGCACCAGGCGCGCGCGATCGAGCGTGCGACGCAATTGCTGGTCGATATCGCCGGTGGTCGGCCGGGTCCGATCGTCGAGCAGTGCCTGGACGCTGAATTGCCGTCGCGCGTACCGGTCACGCTCCGGCGGGCGCGCCTCGCCACCGTGCTGGGACATGAAATCGCCGACGCCGACGTTGAGGCCTTGCTCACGGGCCTGTCGATGGAAGTGGTCGCGCGCGACGACGGCTGGGAGGTGTCTCCGCCGGCGGCCCGGTTCGATATCGAGATCGAGCCCGACCTGATCGAAGAGGTCGTGCGGCTGTACGGCTACGACCGGATTCCCGAAGCACCCGGCGAGTTCGAAACCGAGCTCGCGCGGCAAACCGAGCTGGTCGTGCCGGAGCAGCGCGTGCGGGCGACGCTGGTGGCACGCGGATTCCAGGAGGCGATCACCTATAGCTTCATCGCCGACACGCAGGGGCACGCGCTGGGACTCGAGCCCGGCGACCTGACGCTGGCGAACCCGATTTCGGCGGATCTCGCGGTCATGCGTCAGTCCCTGTGGCCGGGTCTGCTGCAGGCGTTGAAACATAATCTCAACCGCCAGCAGCCGCGCGTTCGGTTGTTTGAGTCCGGCATTAGGTTTTTGCAGCAAGATACGGATATAATTGAAGAAAAAGTGATCTCGGGATTGGTCGCCGGGTCGTCTGCCCCGGAGCATTGGGACGCCGCGGCGAAGGCCGTCGACTTCTTCGACCTGAAGGCCGATCTCGAAGCGCTGTTCAAGTTGACCGGCGCTGCCGATCAGTTCGAGTTCGTGGCGGACAGCCACGTGGCATTGCGGCCCGGACGGTCGGCACGCATCGTGCGACGCGGACAGACGATCGGTTGGTGTGGCGAATTGCACCCTTCGCTGACGCGGAAGCTGCAACTCGCCGAGACGCCGATCATGTTTGAACTGGAATACGAGCCTGCTTTTGCGGCTCGCGTGACAGAGTATGAAGGTGTTTCGAAGTTTCCGACGGTGCGAAGGGATATCGCCGTTGTGGTCCGACAGGATGTCCCCGTCGCCGATCTCGCAAATTGCATTCGCGAGGCGGCCGGGCGGGTACTGCGCGATGTGGTCGTGTTTGACATTTTCGTGGGCAAAAACATCGAGACTGGTTCTAAGAGTGTGGCTTTAGGCTTGATTTTGAAGGAGACTTCGCGCACCCTTAAAGACACCGAAGTGGACAAGATCGTTCACACGGTAACGGAGCGCCTGGCTCGCGAATTCGACGCCACCATAAGAGAATAAATAACGATGGCTTTGACAAAAGCGGACATGGCTGAATCATTGTTTAACGAGCTCGGTTTGAACAAGCGCGAGGCACGCGAACTCGTCGACGTGCTGTTCGAAGATTTACGCGCGGCGCTCGTGAGCGGGGAGCAGGTCAAATTATCCGGATTCGGAAACTTCGATCTGCGGGACAAGAATCAAAGACCAGGACGGAACCCCAAGACCGGGGAAGAAATTCCGATCACGGCACGACGCGTCGTGACGTTTCGTCCGGGACAAAAACTAAAGGCCCGAGTGGAATCCTATGCTGGAACCGGGGAATAACGCCGACCTACCGCCCATACCGGGCAAGCGCTATTTCACGATCGGTGAAGTCAGCGATCTCTGTGCCGTAAAGCCGCACGTCCTTCGCTATTGGGAGCAGGAGTTCCCGCAGCTGAAGCCCGTCAAGCGGCGCGGCAACCGGCGTTACTATCAGCGTCAGGACGTCATCATCATTCGTCAGATTCGCAGCCTGCTGTACGAAGACGGCTTCACGATCGGCGGCGCCCGTCAGAAGCTGATGGGTGAAGAGGCCAAGACGGACCATTCCCAGAGCCAGCAGGTC
>JBLYYV010000412.1:0-6964 GCA_048550095.1 Gammaproteobacteria bacterium | reverse complement strand
GCGATGGCCGAATTTCGTGCCGGCATCCGCGAGGAAACGAGCCCGTTGCAGCTCTGGCCGCATCACTTCGACCTGTCGCTGCTGTGGCTGCCGGGCGACAAGGTGCCGGATCAGGACCCGGCCGACGAGGAGTACGCGGACCGGCAGATGAACTTCGGCTTTACGTTCGGCGACGCCGGCATACCCGAGCCGTATTTCTACGTCACCGCGTATCCGGAACCGGACGGCCTGCCGCGGGTCGAACTGCCGGTCGGCGCCGCCTGGCACACGGAGGGATTCAGCGGTGCGCTGCTGACTTACCAAACACTGATCGCGAGCCGCGATCCACGCGGCTACCTGCTGGACCTGTGGCAGCGAATGCTGAACGCGGGTCGCGAGGGATTCACGCTCGATCGCCTCCATTAAAGAGACCCCGCCGTCCAGACGGGGCCTCTCTATTGCAAGGTCAGCGCAATCGAATGCGATGACC
Source organism: Gammaproteobacteria bacterium (assembly GCA_048550095.1). Lineage (GTDB taxonomy): Bacteria > Pseudomonadota > Gammaproteobacteria > Steroidobacterales > SMWD01. The sequence continues at coordinate 6,495 of JBLYYV010000412.1, read as the reverse complement.
GGTTAGTCGCATCAATGCGTCGGGGCTGCCGCAACAACGAAACTCAACGGGATATAAACATCCAGAACGTCGCCTCTCTCGAGTTCACGCATGGACCATTCACTGTTTCCCGTAGGCGATGAGACGAACAGATCCTTCGGCGCCGGGAACGCGCGCTCGACGCGCGTCCCGTCACGCAATCTCATCGAGAAGTGGACGTCGCCGTTCGCTCTCGCTCGGTGGAAGATGACTTCGAACCGTGCATAGCGTGCTCCGTCCCGAATGACTACGTCCTGACAAGCCTCCTCGATCCCGTCGAACTGCAGCAACACTTCCTGTTTCCAATCGACCTCATCACATCCGACGACTTCCTCACCGATCGCCGGAGTTGCGCACAACCCGGCCGTGACGATGATCGACATTATCGATGTGTACCGATTACTCATGACGCCTCCTGTGCCTGGTTCACACCGGCGATCCCTGGCCCGATGCGTTCAACCATGTAAGGCACATGTACATCGTTCAAAGAAAAACAAGTGTTCACAATTTCGGTAACTACGTATAGTCAATCTGGGCCGCGAAAAACCGTTGTCGTATTGCGAAACGAAATCATTCAGGTCACGAATCAGGGATTTCCGGGCGTCGGATTTGAGCGTTTTGCGCAACAGTAGCGGGGCGCGAGACCTCATTCAGAATGGCTTGGGATAGAAAATATGTTTAAAAACAGATGGTTAAGCCGTGCTTTTCGTCGTTTTTTGGTGTGTCTGCCCGATGCCTGAGTTGGCGATTTTTTGAAGAGACGCCGCAGATCGTTGACTGGCGCGCGTTTGAGAGAATGCTGCGGAACAGCGCGGCGTGCCGCAATTCCGCTCATCCAGCCAGGAAATACGGATGTTCATCGAGTTTCGGTGAATGCGCGCGAATTGCCGGATCGCTAACCCCACCCGAGCTCATCGAGCTGGTCGTCGTCGATGCCGAAATAATGCGCGATTTCGTGGATCAGGGTCGCGGCGATTTCGTCGCGCAGTTCGTTCGGTGACAGCCCCAACTCGAGATGCGCGCGCCTGAAAACGTAGATGACGTCCGGCAGGTCGCCGGAGTCCTCGACGCTGCGCTCGGGTAACGGCACGCCCGTGTACAGGCCAAGCAGGTCGCGGGCCTCTGGCCCGAGCTCCTCGTCGGGCTCGTCGAATATCAGTATTTCGATGTTCTCCAGCGCGTCGTGAACCCACGCCGGCAAAGCGTCGATCGTGTCGCGCACGATGGCATCAAATTGGTCGTTGTCCATTTCGTCCTGTGGTTGCAGGTCCGTGCACGCGGCAGGGATGCCCCGGACTATAATCGATTCAGGAGGCTTCTCATGAACAACAATAAAAAGTCCCTGGACTGGCATCGTGTCGCGAGCGTCGACGAACTCCCGCCCGGGCGCGTCATGACAGTGACCGCCGGAACCGTGTCGCTGGCGCTGACGCACATCGACGGCGAGTTCACGGCGATGGACAACCGTTGCCCGCACCAGGGCGGGCCGCTCGGTGAAGGTTCCATCGAAACCGGTGCCGACGGTCAGTGCTGGTTGCGTTGCCCATGGCACGGCTGGGACTTCGATCCGAAGACCGGCAGGTCCCCCGGCGGCCACGAAGACTCTGGGCAGCAACTCTACCCGGTCGAGGTCCGCGATGACGGTATCTACGTGGGCCTCGAGGCGGAGCCGCCGCACGCGACGACGGTGACCGACGTCATGGCCGAGACGATGACGAACTGGGGCGTAAAAACGGTGTTCGGTATGGTCGGGCATTCCAACCTGGGACTCGCCGACGCACTCCGCCTGCAGGAAAAGCGGGGCCGTTTGAGTTACTTCGGTATTCGTCATGAAGGCGCCGCCGCGTTCGCGTGCTCCGGCTACGCAAAACTGACCGGCAAACCCGCCGCTTGCCTGACAATCGCGGGTCCGGGCGCGACCAACCTGATGACCGGCCTGTGGGATGCGAAGGTCGACCGGGCGCCGCTGTTGGCCCTGACCGGGCAGGTCGACGCGCAGGTCCTCGGGCCCGGTGCGTTCCAGGAGGTCGATCTCGCCACGGCATTTGCGCCGGTGGCGCGATTTAGCCAGACGGTCTTGCATACGTCGAAGCATGCAGAGCTGATGACGTTGGCGTGCAAGAATGCGTTGATCGAACGCGATGTCGCGCACCTGATTTTTCCTGACGACGTGCAGACCCTGCCGGCGCCGGATTCGGCGACGGCCTCGGCGCCTGACGGACGCGTCGCCGCGGCGGACATCGCACCGGCGCAAGAAGTGCTCGATGACGCCGTCACTCTTATTAAGAATGCGAAACGCCCGATCGTGATCGTCGGTTACGGCGCCCGGGATGCAATGGACGATGTCGTGGCCCTCGCCGAGCAACTTAACGCGCCGGTGCTGACGACCTTCAAGGCCAAAGGCCAGATTCCCGATGGTCATCCCCTGGCCGCCGGCGTACTGGGGCGGTCGGGCACGCCGGTCGCGAGCTGGTTCATGAACGAGTGCGACCTGATCCTCGCGTTCGGCTCGTCCTTCTCCAATCACACCGGCATCACGCCGAAGCGGCCGATCATCCAGGTCGACTTCGAACGAATGACGCTGGGTAAGTTCCATAGCGTCACGGTACCCGTCTGGGGCGAGATCGGCGTGACGGCCGGACTGATGGCCGCCGCGCTCGGCGATATCGTGAAGACAGTCGATCAACGCCCGGAAGTAGCCGAGCGCTGGTCCATCTGGCGCGAGGAGAAGCGGCGACGGCTGGCGGACGATCGGGGCAACGGATTGAATTCCGCGCTGGTGTTCGATGCCCTTGGCGATGTGATCCCGAGCGATGCGGTCATCGCCGTCGATGTCGGTAACAACACGTACTCCTTCGGTCGCTACTTCGAGGCGGCGGAACAGCGGATCCTGATGTCGGGCTACCTCGGCTCGATCGGGTTCTCGTTCCCGGCGGCAATGGGCGCCTGGGCGGCGACACAGGACGACGACCGGTTCCGCGGCCGCAAGGTGGTCTCGGTGAGTGGCGACGGCGGCTTCGGTCAGTACATGGGCGACTTCACGACCGCGGTCAAATACCAGATGGACATCACGCACGTGCTGCTGAATAACTCACAGCTCGGCAAGATATCGAAGGAACAGCGGGCGGGCGAATGGCCGGTGTGGCAGACGGACCTGCACAACCCGAGCTTCTCGGCCTACGCAAAGTTGTGCGGCGGCCAGGGATTCCGTGTCACCAAGGCGGAGCAACTCGAATCGGCACTGTCGGCTGCGCTCGAATACGCCGGCCCGGCACTCGTCGAGGTCATGACCGATGCTGACCTGATTTGACCCGGCTGACGGGCGCCCGCCGAGATCACGCCAATCCTTAAAGGTTGCGAAGATCTTCCGCTGATCGGCCGCCAATCCCGAGTGACTCGGGCGTGCGCAGCGCTTCAGCCGCGTAATCGCGGTCCATCAACACCGACGTCACCTGGATGATGGAGTCCATGGTTGGAGTCTCGACACCGACTTGCCGCGCGAGACGGGACATGAATACGAGACCGTATCCCACATCCTCGTTCAGGTAGCGGTGATCGAGTTGCGGCTGGGCGCCGATGCCCAGGAACCCCGGCGCTTCGCGATACCCGGAACCATAATTATTCGCCAGCATGTACCCTTGGCGCATCCCCATTTCGGGATCGGGCAAGACGGTAATTCCAAGGCGGGCGCCGATGGCAATCCGTTCCCTGTCCAGCGCCTCGATCATCCGACCCACGGAGTCGCTGACCCCCTCTTCGTAAAACAGGAAATCACCGCCGGTGCCCTCGATCCGGGCCGCGTTTGCCAAGGTTACCGCGGGATGGATGATGGGATTGGCGTTCTGCAGGCTGGTCTGGAGCACGTTGTGTGCCGGCTCCATCCCCGGGTACACGTCAGCGATGAGTTGCAGAATCTCAGCGGTGTGGCGGCCCGGCAATGCGGCCAGCAGGTTGCCCGCCTTCAGCTTGAGAAACACGTGAATTCGGCCCGGTTCGGTCAGGCGGACCGCATAGTGCAGGGTAGACGTCTCGGCGACCCGGATAGAATCATCGTCCAGCGCCAGGCGAGCGGCCTGCTTGAAGGCCAATGCGCCGCCACAGGAACTTGGGCTGACGATCACGGTTTGTCCCGGGCGCAACCGGCCGGCAACCGCTTCCCCGAACGGCTCCGTGCTGTAGGCGGGCCCGACTACGAAGATGACTTCGGCAGCGTCCAGCGCCGTATCAATGTCGTGACCTGCATATGCGATGGGGCTGAATCCCGAGATGTCGCCGTCGGCGTGAATCCCGGCCTGGCTGGCGACCGCCTCAATATTGTCGGGAAACTGCGGAAAGTCGAACAGCCTGACTTCGTGGCCGTGTGCGGCACAATCAAACGCGACCGCTGTGCCACCAGCACCTGCTCCCAATACTGTGATTTTCATCGATTGTTGCCCCGGACTTTGTAGTTGTGTTGTCTGTTCGAATTCCTTCCAGCGTTAGTCTAAGGGGAAATCTCGCAGAAGGCTTGCCAACTTTCACGTGCGACGACCCTGACACCGATGCTAAACCGTCCAGATTTGGGGCGATTTCCCGGGTAAAGTAGTACCGACAACAACCCGATGACGCAATCTTGGAGGAACCAATGAAGCGTTTAATTCCGGCGTTGATTCTTGGCGCGTGCAGCTTTTGTACGCAGGCAGCAAACGTGCAAATCAGTACTACCGATCCCGCTAACGGCATTACGGATATCTATAGCGCGACGTTTGATCCGCCATTAAATCCGGTTTGCACGGGTGCGCCCGATCCGGCCGAGTGCGCCTTTTTCGGAGGACAGCCGCCCGCCAGTCGTGCGATCACGCTCGTCCCGAATCCGACCGGCGTCGACAATGGGGTGCCAGCGGGTATCGTTCCGACGCCGGCTGCAGGTTCTTTTCTCGACGTCGACCTGGTCGCGGGTAACACGCAAGTCACGCTGAATGGTGGTGTGATCTACATATCGGGGTTTGAGATCGTGATCTCGGATGGCACTGCGAATCAGACTAACGTCATCACCACCGACGTCGGGTTCGAGCTGAAGAATTTCTCGCCGGTGACAGTGTCCGTCGACGATGACGGCGTGGGGATTTTCGAGGTCGACTTATCCCCTGTAATCGCAGCGGATTTCAGCGCATTCACCGACATCGTCGACCTGCCTGATGATTGCACGGGCTCCCTGTGTCCGCTGATACCAATCCTGACGCTCGATATGAATCGCTTTCGGCTAGTGCTCGATTACAACGCGGGTTTTACGGCTTTCGCGGGCGACTTCGTCGGGCAGACCGCGTCTAATTCGATGGTCTACGCGACTCTGAACTCCGTTCCTGTTCCCGCGACTTTCTGGTTGTTCGGTTCGGCGCTCGGCCTGCTCGGCTGGATGAAGCGCAGATTCGCATGACTTGAATGTCGTATTCTGGGCGTTGGGCGCCGCCCGATAGGTTGATCCTGGCGGAGAAATTTCGTCTGCTTCCGGCGCGAAAGCAGCCATTCACTGCAATTCAGCGGCGATTTCGCCTTTAATTCCGAAGCAGAAGTTCAGACACGGCAGTCTGCGGAACCGACCGGATACCTCGATATTTTCAGCTCCGACGTCCGTCATCGCGCAGATAAAGTTCCAAAAGCGACCAGTAATACGTGTGCGGCGAGCATCTTTACGATGTCGAAACCGTGGCGCGCAAGTATGGCCAAGAGCGGGTCATTGCCAGGCGCGAACAATCCTGCGTGCCTGTACTGGACCCAGATTTCGTACGATTCCAGCACGAGGCCGAGCACTAACGGCGCCAATAATCCCAGCGCGGAAGTCAGCGGCTTGCGCAATACGACATTAAGAGCAAGATGAGCAACGCATCCGGCAAAAATGAACACTAGTGTTGGCGGCAACTCTAGTTGGTCACGAATCAGGGCTTTAATTTGCTGTAACAATGGTCAGCGCAACAACCGAGTCAATTCAAATCCGGGTGATCGAATTCACATTATTAATCGAATCGCATTCCGATAGGTAATGGAGTACGGCTATTCATTGATAGTGACCTGTACGATGTCCTGTGTGCTCAATATCCTGCGGGCACGCCCGACCCTTAAGTTAAACGGCATCGGATGCCGCCGCTAATTGCGGGACTGCGTGTGATTTTGTGATCGCTTCCGTGGACAGCAGGATTGAAATAGCGAATCGTTTGCTCTGATTCGTATCAGTCAAACTGGGTATAGCTATGACCGATCCAATGAGCACAATGGTAGTGATGAGGGAAAAGCTGGAAACGAAAGTTTTTCTGCCGGAACCCGTTTACAAGAATATGCCCATGATACTGTTTGTTATCGGTGTCATTCTCCTCGCGTGTGCAATCTATTTCTTTTCTAGCCCGTTTTTTTTGTGGGCCATCCTGTATTTCGCTAGCGGTATGATTAGCTGCATGTTCGGCGTCGGCCTGTTTGTGTACCGAAGATCCGTGCGAAAACCGT
>JBLYYV010000411.1:0-2805 GCA_048550095.1 Gammaproteobacteria bacterium | reverse complement strand
CGCCAAAGCAAATGTGAGAACAGTGATGGCGTATAGCATGTATACGCGGACGGGACGTGCCATCGAAAATCGGCTCGGACAACGGTAAGGGCGCGATTATAGACGCTCGCCGAGCGGAATGAAGCGACGCGACGCGCACAAGTGCGTCGCTCGCGAAGATTCAAACCGGTTCAGTTGCCAAACTGGAAAGACATGCGAACCCCGATGACACGCGGACGCGGCAGGAATGCGGTGCTGTAGAGCGGCAGATCCACCATCACGGTCGTTGGCGGCGTGCTCGCGATATCGATCTCGCTGCCGAGCGCGAAGCAACAGCCGAGTCCGGGGCCGCCGCCGCCGAACTGTACCGTGTCATCGTCCATGACATTGTTGACATAAAACAACGTCTCCCACCGGTCGCTGCGGAATCCAAGCCTGAGATTCAACAGTGCGTAAGAAGCGGTATAAAGATTATTCGTGATACCGGTGAAGCGTTTGTCCTGCCATATCATGTCTGTCTCGACGTAGGCGGTGTTGCCTGCCGCCATCTGGTAGTAATAGCCGACCAGGCCGGAGAACGCGCCATCCGGGGAGTTCTCGAGTTGGTTGCCTGTATAACTGACGCTGCACAACGTTTCCGAGCCAACTTCGGTTGGAATGCAGTTGCCGGCGTTAGCGGCCGTCACCGGGCTGCCGGTTTGCACGACGAAGTCCGTGTAAGTGGCATCCAGCCATGTATACGAGCCGCTCAAGCGCCAGCCGCCGCGCAGGAAGTCGCGAATCGGGCTCCAGTCGACGCGCAGTTCCGCACCCCAGACTTCCGCCGAGCCGGCGTTCTCGATCTTTGACACCAGGCGCCCGTCATTGCCGAGCGTGGATGTCAGCGCCTGCTTGTCGGTAAAATCCTGGAAGAAAACGGTCCCGTTGACGACGAGGGTATTCTCCAGCCACGCCGTGTTGGCGCCGGCCTCCCAGACCACCATCTTCTCCGCTTCGAATTCGGTCAATTCGCGGTCGAGGCCGGAAGATCCGACCGTCAGCAGGCTGAATCCGCCGGGCTTTTGAGCCCTGGACCAGGACCCATAAACGAGGATATCGTCCGTCGCCCGCCACTCCAGCGCGATTTTAGGCGTGAACCACTCGTCGCTGTCATTCAGGAAGTCGTTGCACCACGGATTGAAGTAGTCCGTCCCGTTCGGGTTCGGTATCGCTCGACCATCCGCGTCGAACTGCTTCTCGGCCTGGCCGCCCGCACCGAGCACCGGCGTGTCGACCATGTAGACCGTGCCATCCGGCGCCGTGACCGGCGACTGCGTGCCGGTCGTCTCGACCGCTGCCGGGCCGTCCTGAATCGACGCCAGTATCGCGTTCGTCTTCTGCTGCCAGCACTGAATGGGAATAGCATCGATCAGGTCATCGTCAAGCCTGAGGAAGGGAAGCGCGTTGCCGTTCTCGTCCTCATCGATCCATGGAAAATACGAGTCATCGTAGAAGTTGCCGGCGGCCAGGTAGTCCTCGAACGGAACACAGCCGCGAAAGAATATGCCACACGGGTTCAGGCCGCCCGGCCCGCCGCTCGCGCCCGGGTCGAAGAAAACCGGACCCTCGACGCGAACGTCCTCATTGTTGTAGCGGCCTTCGAAGCTGAGCGTCCATTTTTCCGCGAGGTCGAAGTCGAGGTTGCCATATATCGACCAATGGTCGGTTTCTCGGTTGGCCGGGCTCGGCGGTCTGAACGGCGCCGCGCCGGCCTGGTAGGGAGCGACAGGTGTCTCGGTGTAACCGGTACAACCGTCATTAGCTGCAACCGGGTTCAGCGTGCCGGTCAGGCTGCTCCAGAAGCAGTGGGTACCCGATGCCTGGGCGGTGATCGATTGTGAATCGTTGTCGACTTCTTCCGTCCAGTACAGAGCTCCGATCGTGCCGTTGATCGGCCCATCGAACGTCGTCGCGAAGCGAATGTCCTGGCTGAATTGCTTGGTCGTTTTCGCGTTATCGAACGAGAATGAGTTGACGTTGCCGTCGAGGAACGGGCCGGCGTCGGGATCGCGAAATGCGAACGCATTGATGTCCTGCGTCTCGGAGTTGTCGTCGCTGGTGTATCCGGTAAGCGAAGTCAGCGAGTATCGGTCCGTAGACCATTCGGCGATGAGCGATAATCGGAGTAGCTCGCGTTCAGCGCCCACGTAGTCCACGCCCGGGGTTGACGGATTCGGCGCCAGCGTGACGGCGAGGTCCCCCGCATCCGGAATTTCCCCGACGCGGGCTGGCGTGCGCTCTTCACAATACGAGCCTCCGCCGGCCGGAATCTCGAAGCTCTGCAGATTCGGATCGAGCGTCGCGGGATCGAGGGTCGCGACATACGCAGGATCCAGGATACGCAGGCCGCGGTCGAGCCATGCCTCGTTGTTTCCCTCGACGCCTTGGTTGGGGTTGTTCGGATCGTCCCAGTCGGACAACGCATCGACGAGGTCCGAATTGCAGTCTGCGACGCCCGCCACGACAGCGCCAGGCGGTGTTTCGAGTTCGGTGTTGAATGGCAGGAATGCCTGCGCCGTCGGTTGGCTCGAATCGTCCGTGTATTCGGTTCTGAACTTCAGGGAAAAATTGTCGCCGATATCTGACTTCAGCGTGAAGGCCAGACCCCAGCCTTCGTTGCCGCCCACCGACGCGCCGGTAATCGAGTTGTCATAGAAACCTTCCTGGTCCCACCATGTCGCATTCAGCCTGTAGCCCAATTTGTCGCCGAAAATCGGTCCGCTCACCGCGCCGATCAGTTCGTAACCGCTGTTATCATTGATATCGGCCTTCAGCTCGGTCTCGAAT
>JBLYYV010000410.1:0-9460 GCA_048550095.1 Gammaproteobacteria bacterium | reverse complement strand
CCGCGCGACCGCGGGTTGCACGCAAATCGGTCGCCCCGGGACGGTCGATTTGAGAAACTAGCGCCCAGAGGTAATGCAACATGATTCGGTTCCTGAAAATCGTAGCTGTACTGTTCGTGTTCGTCGGGGTCGCCGGTTTCGGCACCTACAAGTACAAGAATGCGACGCCGCCACAACTCAAAGCGCCCAACTACTACGCTTACTACCAGGATCACGATACGGTTCCCGAAGGCCGGGTCGGAATCTTCATCTCGCACCTGATCATGCCGGAAGAGATGCGCACCATCGATTTCTTTACACTCGCGCAGAAATCGATGCAGTACATACCGTGGCCGATCAGAAACATCGCGTCGGCTGATCGCGGCGTCGTACTGCTGGACCCCGATCGCTTTTACGAGTTCGAAGAATTCACGCCCCAACGGCTCGTCGATCCCGAGGGTAACGACCGGGACCTCGACGGCGTACCCTACGCCGACAAATATCTGCGGGGCGAAGTCGAATGGGTCCCACCACGCGAGAACTTTCATCTCGACCACGGCTACTTTCTGCTGACGAAGCGCAAGGGCGGCATGCCATCACTGGCGGGCAAGCTGATCAACAAGGCGCGCCACTACTACTACACACCCGGCAAAGGCTCCATGCAGGGCACGATTCCACATGAGGCCGGCATGCGCATCATCGTCGAGGCCGCAATGGACCGCATGCAGGAGAAGTATGGCCCGATCCCCTACCGCTGGATTACGGCCGAGGATTTCGGACGCGCGCGGGCCGAGCTGTATTCACTACTGGACGAAGGAATCGACACGGTCATTTTGTCCGCACCCGCGCCGGTCTACTCTCATCACGAAGAGTTCAACGGGGCATTCAAACACGCAATGCACTACATCCACGAGTGGGAGCAACGGAACAACAAGACGATCAAGGTCATCATGACGCCGCAACTCGGCGACTTCGAAGCGACCCAACAAACCTGGGCCAACATGCTCCGCGACCGCCTGGACACGCTCCCGGCCGGCGCGTCCGTCAAGGTCGTCATGTCGGTACACGGAATGCCGTGGGACCTCGTACCGAACGAGGCCTGGATCGAGCTGTCGCCTCCGTACGTCAACGGCACGATGGCCGCCCTGAAGGACGTCCTCGAGAGTTATGACTTCAGCCGCACCGAGATCGTCCAGACTCAGGATCATTTCGCGGATCCGCACAACAATCCGAACGGCACCTATTTGTCGACCAACGAGGGTTTCTGGGACGCCGTTCACGAAGATTTCGATTACGCGATCAACGTACCCATCGAATTTTTCGCCGAGAACACCGACACGCTGTACTCGCACGCGATGTTCAACTTCGAATTCTTCCCGACCTACGACCTCTACGAACCAATCGACTACCCGGACGCCAGCGTGCCCTATACGCGCGAGTTTGACGTCGAAGGAACCCGCGTGATCTACAACGGCGTCCCGGCCGGCGACTACAACAAACCGATTATCGAGGCCTATTCGCAGGCGCTCGATTCGGTGTTGTCGCAGGGCATGCAGCCGATCGCGGTTGCGTCAGTCGGGGCTGAGCCTTCGCCTTAGCGTCCCGCGTTTCGATTTCAGCTCTAATCACGCTCGATCGGCTCGACTGACGTCGACTCGAGATCGGCGACGAAAACTGAATTCAAGTCGTCCGGAACCGGCATCCCGACAAAAGCAGCCGCGCAGAGCGGGGAGAAATCGCGGCGAGCGGCGTCGTAGCCGAACGAAGCAGGACGCGAGAGTGAGGCAGAGTCGCTCCGGAGGCGGCCAGGGATGGCCGCCGGAGGTTTAGCGAGTCGCGAATTCTCCCCGCTCTGCGCGGCGGAATCAGGCCCCCTGCGTAGAACCGACGGAGGCCCCCAAAGCCGAGCCACATCTGGACGTCTGATCTTGCCTCCCACAGCGATACCGACACCCCCTAAATCGCTGATTCGGCGCGACTAATTCCCGGATTAATTGAAGTCGGACACTGTTTTACCACGCGAAACCGCTATCCTTTAAGCGCCATGAAGCCGCTCGAAAAAATTGTCCCAGTTCTCGCGCTGCTCCTCGCAGCCGCATTCGTCACGACCGCAGCGGCCGACGACGAACCTATCGCTCGTACGGAGTCCGCCTGGAACGTCACGATCAAGCAGGATGAGTCCAAACAAGGCGAGGAGACGTCCGAGACGATGCGGATACGGGTGTTCGACGACGTCGACCGGCTGCCGCCCGACGAATTTCCAGGCCAGCGGCGACCCGGGATCGCCGTCGACGTCGACGTCGAAATGGTCAACTGCCCAGACGGCAACACCCGGGTCGAAAAAGTGAATGTCGGCGGCAAGGACTTCGACATCGAAAGCGAGTGCGAGCGGGCCAGGCGCGGAAGCAAGATCACCGTCGAACGGAACTCAAAGAGCAGTGGAACCGAAGAGCGGTCGGCGAAGACCGCCGAAGAGTAGATCCTTCCGGCCGGTATCCCGAATTCTTCGGATAGCCTGTTATCCTTCGGCGTTCGGACAATGTATCAGGAGCTCCCCATGAATCGCGTATTCATCCGCGCATCAATACTTCTCGTCTTCAGCATCATGATGTCTTCCGCGGTCAACGCTGCCGGAACCGCGGAAGATGCGATCAAATATCGACACGCCGTCATGGAGGAAATGGCGAATCACATGAGCGCTTTGACGCTCATCCTGCTCAACAAGGTAGACGGTGGTGACTACGCACAGGGTCACGTCGACGCGCTCGCGCGGGCCAGCTCCGAGATGGACGTGTTATTCCCCGAGATTTCGAAGGACGGCGATACAGAGGCTTTACCGGCGATCTGGGAAAATCCGGAGAAATTCGCCGAGGCGGTCGAAAAAGCGCAACAGGCAACGGTCGAATTTCAAAATGCGGTGAGCGGCGGCGATCGCAAAGCCACGATGGCGGCCTTGGCGGCGGCCGGCAAGACGTGCAAGGGTTGCCACGAAAGTTACCGCGCTGAAGAAGACGACGACCACAGCCACTGATCGAACGTAGTGATCGTGATCCGCTCGCGGCTATGCGCCGCACTAATGGCGGTGTGCCTGTCACCATGGCACGTCGCCAACGGTGAGTCGCTCGTTGAGCGAGGCGAGTACCTGCTACATGCCGGCGGTTGCACGAGTTGCCACACAGCGGACGACGACGACGCCGTGCCGCTCGCCGGCGGACACGCACTCGAGACGCCGTTTGGCATATTCTATTCGCCGAACATCACGCCCGATGTCGACACCGGCATCGGGGCGTGGTCGGATGAGGACTTCGTCGAAGCACTTTGGCACGGCGTCGCACCCGACGGCAGTAGCTACTACCCGGCTTTTCCCTACACGTCGTACACGGGCATGTCCCGCGAGGATGCGCTGGCGATCAAGGCCTACCTGTTCAGCCTGGAACCCGTTCGGCAGGACAACCGCGAGCACGAGCTGGAGTGGTACCTGTTCTCGCGCCTCGCGGCCTGGGGCTGGCAACTCATGAACTTCACACCGGGAAGATTCGAGCCAAAAGCCGAACGTGACGAAGCGTGGAACCGCGGCGCCTACCTCGTCAACCATCTCGGACACTGCGGCGAGTGCCACACACCGCGTGACTCACTGGGCAAGTTGCTGGTCGAGGAGGAACTCGCAGGCAATCGCAACGGCCCGAAAGGCAAGAAGGTACCCGACATCACATCGAACCCCGAAACCGGTATCGGGAAATGGTCGACCAGCGAGATCGAATTTTTTCTGGAGCTCGGCATGCTGCCGGACGGTGACTTCACGGGCGGAGCAATGTCACCGGTCATCGACGACAACACCGCTCGGCTGACGGCCGAGGATCGGTATGCGATTACAGTCTATTTGCAGACGGTGCCCGCCTCGAGCCCATAGGCGGCGACCCGACCCGCCGCACGAATCTTCAGCATCGGTCTAGATGCCAAGCTTGCCCAGTGTGTCGACGATTTCGCCGAGAATCATCGACAACTTCGGATGTTCGGACTCGAACTGCAGTGTCGCGTTCTCGAGTTGACCCGCCGCTGAAGCGCGATCACCTGACGGCGGCGCATCGCCGGACGCGATCTCTTCGACATCGAGCATCAATTGCTGCAATGCCTTTTTGGAATCTTCGTCGATGGTTTGAGCGGAGCCCAGCTCCTCCTGCAGGGTTGCGATCAGCCTCTGTAGTTTCTCTCTCGCCATGGCCTCGATCCTCCGACGTTCGATTCGATACCTAGTCTAAGATATCGCCTGCACGGCCCCGGCGTCACGTGGAAATCACGTATTCCGCTGATCCGCCTCACATATTTTAATGTCTATGTACTGGGAATAAGAGCGCCGTATACAACGGGACAAAGGAGGGCGCCATGATAACCATCGATGAGATCATGTCGGTCGAGCTTAGAACTCTCTCTGAAGAGAACACATTGGCCGACGCGCAAAAGATGATGTCGGAGGCGCACATCCATCATATTCCCATTACCAACGGCAACAACAGCCTCAAAGGCCTGGTCTCTCACCGCGACGTCCTGGCGGCCACGGAATCTCAGCTCAGCGACGCCGCACTGGCGCAAAATGCGAGCGATGTTCCCGTCAGTGAGTTCATGACCCGTGACGTCGCGACCGTCGACCCGCGCGCCAACCTGAGACAGGCCGCCATCTACCTGCAGAAGCACAAGTATGGCTGCCTGCCGGTTGTCGAGGGGGATGAGCTGATCGGTATCGTGACCGACAGCGATTTCGTCAGCGTAGCGATCAATCTCCTTGAGCAGATCGAAGAATTCGAGCCGACGGAAGAGTGAACCTGTGTACTACGCGCCGGCGCTCGTGCGTCGGCGCGCTTTGCATAACGCGTTCAACAAAATCTTTAGCTGCCAGAGAGCGCCGCGGCGCTGGGCTTCGAGGCGGGCGGAATCTTGCCCAGCGGTTCACCGCATTCTGCGGCCGCACGGGTTATAGTTAGGCACTAATATAAAGACTGCGACCAAAGGAAACGCAGCCTATGGCCATAGCCGCCAAACATCTGATTCCGGTTCATTGCGAACAACTGGAGCACGGCATGTATGTTGCCGAGCTCGATCGTTCGTGGCTGCACACACCGTTCGAGGTCCGTGGATTCCTGATTACCCAGGACGAACAGATCGAGGTACTCCGTCGCTGCTGCGAGTATGTCTACGTGGACCCGAACCGCAGCGACTCCATCGCGATGCTGGATCTGGCCGCGCTGAGCGAGGATGAACCAGCGATTGCCAAGGCTCATCCGGCGCACGTAAGCCGGGCCGAGGCGGGGCTACCTCTGAATGGCTGTCGCGAATTCCTGGAAGAGGCAACGGAGCATATTGCAGCGACGGTTCGCCAGGCACGACGCACCAACCGCCTCGAGATCGAGCCGATCGACAGGACCATCGACGACTTCGTCGACCATGTGCTCGAATGGCCGGACGCCGTGCAGTGGCTGCTCGCCACGGAACCGGCCCACGGGCGATTGAATCGGCGGTCGATCGGCACGGCGGTATTCTCGATACTGTTCGGGCGACAACTGGGTTTTGATCACGACGCTCTGCGTGAGCTGGCGCTCGGCGCCCTGCTACTCGACATCGGCAAGACCAGCGTGCCGATTACGATCCTGTCGAAACCCAAGCGCCTCAACTCGGTCGAACGCTCGTTCGTGCGTCGGCATGTCGACACCGGTGTGGCGCTCGTGCGCCTGAATACACGCATGGAGCGACGCGTCGTAGACATGGTTGCCTCACATCATGAGCGGATCGATGGCAGCGGCTATCCGCATCGGATAGCGGGAACCGAGATTCCGTTGTACGCGCGAATCGCCGGCATCGCCGACACCTACGACGCCATGACCCAGAATCGTGATTACGCGCATGCGCGCTCGGGTCATGCAGCGCTGCGCTATCTGAACTCCTGCCGTGACATCAAATTCGACGCCGCGCTGATCGACGAATTCATTCATGCCGTCGGCGTCTATCCGGTTGGAACGAATGTCGAACTGGAGGACGGTTCGATCGGCGCGGTCTGCCGCCACGATCCCGACGAACCCAAGCGGCCCGACGTACTATTGCTGCGCGACTCGTCCGGCAATGCGCTGCAGGCGATGTCAATCGCCGATTCCGGACCGAACCAGCGAATTCGCAGGGCCTTGCCCGCGGCTGTCTCGGCCCACTGAGCCCCTGCGGGGCTCGCCTTCAGAGCCCGAAACCACTGGCATTGCCGGAACCGTGAAATAGCGCATGGTCCGTTAGCGCGCGAAGGATTACGGTCGACAGGGTTGTAGTTGCCTGCGTCCATTTCATGACTACTGTCATCATCGTATTGGTGTCTTTCGCCATCGCCTTCGTGGCCGGTTTTGCCGTGAGCAAAGCCTATTTCACGGTGCACGGTCTCGGGGACGCGGGCGCGTCGGCGCGCAAGCAATTGAAGGAACAACGGCAACACTACCGCAAGCGTATCGACGAGCTGCAGGGCTCCATTCGTGACCACGAAGACGCCCAGGAACTGATGCGGAAAAAACTCGGCGAGATGCAGGCGGCGGCAGCCAAACCCGAACCAGCCGATGCTGCTTTATCGGAAGATATACAGGGCCAGATCAAGATTCGCGATAGCGAAATTGCCGCGCTGCGCGAACGCATCGGCCCGCTCAACGAAGCGCTCGATGCCGAGAAACTCAAGACGCAAACTCTGGAGAACGAACTCGGACTGCTACGAATAGAGCGGGACGAACTGATCGCGCTGAAACAGCGCATCGAATCCGAGCACGCGATCGAGCCAGCCGCAGACGGGGCCGATTCGGATCAGGCGACCTTGGTGGCGCGACTGCGAGAGGACATGGGCACGATGCGCGAGAACCTCGCCGCGCGCGATCGACAGATTCTCGACCTCGAGCTGCAGATCAAGGACTCCGGAGCCCGGGTACTGGAACTCGAGGGTCGACTGGAGTCCTGGAAGCATCGCGTTCAGCCGTTGACGCGAAAACTGAAAGAGCAGCGCAATACGATTCGACAATATCGCGATGCGCGGATGACGCCGGAGAAATCCTGCAGGGAAGCGGAGCCATCCGAATCGACCGACAACCTGAAGAAGATCCGGGGGATCGGACCTGCGCTGGAACGTCGGCTGCACAAGCACGGCATCCGTCGTTACGAACAGATCGCAGAACTGTCCGAGCATGACCTGATCGAGATTGCCGAACAGCTCGCGATCGCGCCAAACCTCGCGCAACGCGATCGCTGGATCGAACAGGCGCGGGACCTCGCGCTGCAAAGCGCCGCAAGCGCCTGACACGAATACCGAGTCTGGCAATCTAAAAAAGGATATCCGTTCGACGGGTGACGATGATCGTCGAAGATTCGGGCAGCGGACCGCTGCAAGAAATCTTCGGGCAGATCTAAGCGCGACTCAGGAAAACTTTTCGCTACGACGCGCTTCGAAATCGAGCACGTTGGTGGCGGTCTTTTCCAGGCGTTTCGTGCCAGGGCTCTTCGACGCCTCTGCGCCCGTCTCGGCGCCTGCCTCCGGGCTGTAAAGGTCACGCGGTGTCAGCTCGGTGCCGAGCCGCTCCTCCAACCATCGCGTGATAGATTTCCAGCCATCCAGATCCTTCTTGACACGGGATGGCTGCATCTCGTGAATACTCAACCCCTGATCAGCGGCACGGACGTAACTCTGACTGTCACGCAGTTCACCGATCACTTCGATGGACAGGCGTTCCAGGAAGATTTTGAGCTTTCGATAACCAAGCGTGTTGTCGCGCACGCGATTCGCCACGACACCGAGCCGACCCATGCGGCGGCTGACCTTAGCGACCAGCAGCATGTCCGCGATCAACCGGGAAGCGGCATGGATATCGATATCCGACGGCAGTACCGGCACGACGATGGCGTGGGCGCCACGCGTAAATTCGATCAGGTCGTGGCTCGCCACGGCCGCGGGCGTATCAACCACGAGGTGGCGAATATCGCGCGGGATTTGCATGCGGAAGCTGCGTGTCGCGGTCTGGTCTTTCTCGAATGCGGCGATCCCGTGCACCACGGGCCGTTCCTCCGGGCGGTTCTGCAGCCAGCGCATGGAAGAACCCTGTGGGTCGAAGTCCATCAGCGCGGCAGGAAAGCCCTGCACGGTCAGAAAGCCCGCGAGGTTGGTCGC
Source organism: Gammaproteobacteria bacterium (assembly GCA_048550095.1). GTDB lineage: Bacteria > Pseudomonadota > Gammaproteobacteria > Steroidobacterales > SMWD01. Next base: position 1,308 of record JBLYYV010000410.1, on the reverse strand, counting down.
TAAAGTCGACTTACCGGAACCGCCTTTGGGATTCAGAACGATAATTCGCTTCAGGTCTGGGTGACTCGGAAAATTCAGCATCCTGCTTTAAATCAACACCTTCCAAGATATACGTAAGAGTGTACAGGAAGACATACCCCGAGCACAGCAAAGAAAAAGGGCCGTCCCTGCCGGCCCGGCCCCATTCGGTAGCGCGATTTCAGCAGCGCGCTAGTCTTCGGTCGGACGAAACTCCTGGATCAGGCGTTTTTGCACGTCCGGCGGCACCGCATCGTAGTGATCGAAAGCCATGGTAAAGGCGCCCTCGCCACCGGTCAGTGATTTCAAAGTCGTCTGGTAGTCGCCGAGTTCACTGACTGGCACCTCGGCCGTGATGCGCACGTGATTGCCGCTCAGCGTGTCGTTGCCGTGAATGCGGCCACGCACGCCCGCGAGATGACCCGTGATGTCACCCACATGATCGGCCGTCGTTGTGACTTCGACGTGCGCGATTGGCTCGAGCACGATCGGCGCGGCCTTCCCGATCGCGTCGGCGAAGGCTTTCTTGCCGGCGGCAACGAAGGCCACTTCTTTCGAGTCGACGGGGTGATGCTTGCCGTCATAAACGGTGACCCGAATATCCTGCAACGGATAACCCGCGACAGCACCGTCGCCCAGCAACTGGCGGACACCCTTCTCGACCGCCGGAATGAACTGACCGGGAATCGAACCACCCACGACCTTGCTGACGAATTCGAAACCCGAACCGCGTGTCAGCGGCTCGATCTTCAGGTACACCTCGCCGAACTGCCCGGCGCCACCGGTCTGCTTCTTATGACGATGATGCCCCTCAGCCTTGCGCGTCACGGTCTCGCGATAGCTGATCTTGGGTGCGCGGGTCGCAACGTCGAGTTCATACTCGTCTTTCATGCGCTCGAGCACGAGCCGCAGATGCAAGTCGCCGATCCCGCGCAATACGGTCTCGTTCGCTTGCGAGTTGTATTCCAGCACGAGACTTGGATCCTCGGCCGTCAGCTTGTGCAGCGCATCGGACAGCTTCTTCTCGTCGCCGCGCCGCTGCAGCTCGAGCGCCACGCCATGCATCGGCGGAGGCAGGCTGATGGACGACAGGTGGAACTGATCCTCGTCATGACTCGAGTGCAGGACCGCGTCAAAATGCAGATCGTCAATCTTCGAGACCGCGCAGATATCGCCCGGCACGCCGGATGCGACTTCGATGGTCTCCTTGCCTTGCAGCCGATACAGATGCGCGACCTTGAACCCCTTGCGGCGCTCGCCGATGAACACCTGGTCACCGGCCTTGATCGT
>JBLYYV010000409.1:0-10771 GCA_048550095.1 Gammaproteobacteria bacterium | reverse complement strand
CCCGCCTCGATGCGCTGGTCGAGATCTACCGGATGATGCGTCCGGGCGAGCCGCCGACCAAGGACGCGGCCGAGAACCTGTTCCAGAATTTGTTCTTCAACCCGGAGCGCTACGACCTGTCGGCCGTCGGCCGCATGAAGTTCAACCGTCGCGTGGGCTTGCCCGACGAGCCGGAAGAGCCGGATGAGAACTACAACCCGAATACCCTGAGCCGCGATGACATCATCGCGGTCCTGCAGGTCCTGATGGATATCCGCAATGGCAAGGGCGTCGTTGACGATATCGACCACCTCGGCAACCGCCGCGTGCGAAGTGTCGGCGAGATGGCCGAGAACGCATTTCGCGTCGGTCTCGTGCGCGTGGAGCGCGCCGTCAAGGAGCGCCTGACGCTGGCCGAATCAGAAGGTTTGATGCCGCAGGAAATGATCAATGCGAAGCCGGTCGCCGCGGCCGTCAAGGAATTCTTCGGCTCGAGCCAGCTGTCGCAGTTCATGGACCAGAATAATCCGCTGTCCGAAGTTACGCACAAGCGCCGCGTATCCGCGCTTGGCCCGGGCGGCCTGACACGCGAGCGCGCCGGTTTCGAAGTGCGCGACGTTCATCCGACCCACTACGGCCGCGTTTGTCCGATCGAGACGCCTGAAGGCCCGAACATCGGCCTGATCAACTCGCTGTCCGTCTATGCGCGAACGAACGACTACGGCTTCCTCGAGACGCCGTACCGGAAGATCGTGAAAGGCAAGGTCACCGACGACATCGAATACCTGTCGGCGATCGAGGAAGGCCAGTACGTCATCGCACAGGCCAACTCGGACCTGACGCCGAAGGGTGAGTTCGTCGAAGAACTCATCTCCGTGCGTCACCAGAACGAATTCACGTTGCTGCCCCGCGAGCGCATCGATTACATGGACGTGTCGCCGAAGCAGATCGTATCGGTCGCGGCCTCACTGATTCCATTCCTCGAGCATGATGATGCGAACCGCGCATTGATGGGTTCTAACATGCAGCGCCAGGCGGTCCCGACGCTGCGTTCGGACCCGCCAATGGTTGGCACCGGAATGGAGCGGGCCGTCGCCGTCGACTCCGGTGTCACGGTCGTGTCGAGGCGCGGCGGGATCGTCGACTCGGTCGACGCATCACGCATCGTCGTCCGGGTCAACGATGACGAGACCAGTGTCGGCGAGTCCGGTGTCGACATCTACAACCTGACCAAGTACACGCGTTCCAACCAGAACACCTGCATCAACCAGCGGCCGCTGGTCAACGCGGGCGACCATATCGCGCGCGGGGACGTTCTGGCGGACGGCGCGTCCACGAGCATGGGCGAGCTGGCCCTCGGCCAGAACCTGCTGGTCGCGTTCATGCCCTGGAATGGCTACAACTTCGAGGACTCGATCCTGATCTCCGAGCGTCTCGTGCACGAGGATCGCTTCACGACGATTCACGTCGAGGAGCTCACCTGCGTCGCACGCGACACGAAGCTCGGATCGGAAGAAGTTACCGCGGACATCCCGAACGTTGGCGACTCCGCTCTGGCCAAACTCGACGAAGCCGGCATCGCTTTCATTGGCGCCGAGGTCAAGGCGGGTGAGATCCTGGTCGGCAAGGTCACGCCGAAGGGCGAGACGCAGCTGACCCCGGAAGAAAAGCTTCTGCGAGCGATCTTCGGTGAGAAAGCATCCGACGTTAAGGATACGTCGCTGCGCGTCCCGCCGGGCATGGATGGCACGGTTATCGACGTGCGCGTGTTTACGCGCGACGGTGTCGAGAAGGACAGCCGCGCGCTGTCGATCGAAGCCGCGGAGCTCGAGAGTGTCAGAAAGGACCTCGACGATCAGCGTCGAATCCTTGAAGAAGACATCTTCGACCGCGTCGAGCGCATGCTGCTGAACAAGCAGGTCGACGGCGGGCCGAATGGCCTGAAGTCCGGCAGCAAAGTCACGAAGAGCTATCTTGACGGTCTCGATCGCGAACAATGGTTCGAGATTCGGCTGCGCAACGACGAAGCTAACAAGCAGCTCGAGCAGGTGGCCGAGCGCCTCAAAGACCAGCGCGAGGAGTTCGAGCGCCGGTTTGACGAGAAGCGCAACAAGATTACGGCAGGCGACGATCTCGCCCCGGGCGTGCTCAAGATGGTGAAGGTCTACCTGGCCGTCAAGCGCCGCATCCAGCCGGGCGACAAGATGGCCGGCCGTCACGGCAATAAGGGCGTCATCTCGATGATCGTCCCGGTCGAGGACATGCCTTATCTCGACGACGGTACGCCGGTCGACATCGTTCTGAACCCGCTCGGCGTCCCTTCGCGCATGAACGTGGGCCAGGTGCTCGAGACGCACCTCGGCTGGGCCGCCAAGGGCCTCGGCAAGCAGATTGCCGATTTGCTCGATAACAATGCGGCGATGTCCAAGCTGCGGGGCTATCTCGATCAGGTCTATAACAAATCCGGCGGCAAGACCGAGGATTTGAAGAGCCTGACCGACGACGAGATCCTGGAGCTGTCGAAGAACCTTCGCAATGGTGTTCCAACGGCGACCCCGGTTTTTGACGGCGCCACCGAGGAGGAGATCAAGAACTTGCTGGAACTCGCGGGTCTGCCGCGGTCCGGGCAGGCGAATCTGATCGACGGCCGCACCGGCGAGCGCTTCGAGCGCCCGACGACGGTCGGATATATGTACATGCTGAAGCTCAACCATCTCGTCGACGACAAGATGCATGCGCGGTCCACCGGGCCTTACAGCCTGGTCACGCAGCAGCCACTGGGCGGCAAGGCGCAGTTCGGCGGTCAGCGATTCGGTGAAATGGAAGTCTGGGCGCTCGAGGCATACGGCGCGGCTTATACGCTGCAGGAAATGCTGACGGTGAAATCGGACGACGTTCAGGGCCGAACGAAGATGTACAAGAATATCGTCGATGGCACGCACGAAATGGACGCCGGAATGCCGGAGTCGTTCAACGTGTTGGTCAAGGAGATCCGTTCTCTGGGTATCAACATCGAACTGGAACAGGACTAACGGCGGCGCAGCCAACTGGCAGGTGATACATGAAAGACTTACTAAAGCTTTTTAAAACCCAGAGCGGCGTTGAAGACTTCGATGCGATTCGCATCGGACTGTCGTCGCCCGAGCTGATTCGTTCGTGGTCGTTCGGCGAGGTCAAGAAGCCGGAAACGATCAACTACCGGACGTTCAAGCCTGAGCGTGACGGCTTGTTCTGCGCGAAGATCTTCGGTCCGATCAAAGACTACGAATGTCTGTGCGGCAAGTACAAGCGTCTGAAGCATCGCGGCGTCGTTTGTGAGAAGTGCGGCGTCGAGGTCACGCAGACCAAGGTTCGCCGCGAGCGCATGGCGCACATCGAACTGGCGAGCCCGACGGCACACATCTGGTTCCTGAAATCGTTGCCAAGTCGCATCGGACTGATGCTCGACATGACGCTGCGCGAGATCGAGCGCGTACTGTATTTCGAGGCGTTCGTCGTGACCGACCCGGGCCTGACTACCCTCGAGCGCGGCCAGTTAATGACGGATGAGCAGTATCTCGAGGCCATCGAGGAATTCGGCGACGAATTCGACGCCGCGATGGGTGCGGAGGCCGTCCACGAGATGCTGAGCACCATCGATCTGGAGCGCGCCGTCGTCGAAGTCCGCGAGGAGATCGACGGCACGAATTCGGAAACGAAAATCAAGCGCCTGTCGAAGCGCCTGAAGCTCCTCGAAGCCTTCCTCGAGTCCGGCAACAAGCCGCAGTGGATGGTGTTGACGGTCCTGCCGGTCCTGCCGCCCGATCTGCGTCCGCTGGTACCGCTGGACGGCGGGCGTTTCGCGACGTCCGATCTGAACGACCTGTACCGGCGCGTCATCAACCGCAACAACCGTCTGCGCCGCCTGCTCGAGCTGAACGCGCCCGACATCATCGTGCGTAACGAGAAGCGCATGCTGCAGGAGTCGGTTGACGCACTGCTCGACAACGGTCGCCGCGGCCGCGCGATTACGGGCACGAACCGTCGTCCGCTGAAGTCGCTGGCCGACATGATCAAGGGCAAGCAGGGGCGCTTCCGCCAGAACCTGCTCGGCAAGCGCGTCGACTACTCGGGCCGTTCGGTCATCGTGGTGGGCCCGACTCTGCGCCTGCATCAGTGTGGCCTACCAAAGAAAATGGCCCTGGAACTGTTCAAGCCGTTTATTTTCAGCAAGCTGCAGCTGCGCGGCGAGTCCACGACGATCAAGGCTGCCAAGCGCCTCGTCGAGCGCGAGGGCCCGGAAGTCTGGGATATCCTGGAAGAGGTTATCCGCGAGCACCCGGTCCTGTTGAACCGCGCGCCTACGCTGCACCGACTCGGCATTCAGGCTTTCGAGCCGGTGCTCGTCGAGGGCAAGGCGATCCAGCTGCACCCGCTCGTCTGCACGGCGTTCAACGCCGACTTCGACGGCGACCAAATGGCGGTTCACGTGCCGCTGTCCATCGAGGCGCAGCTCGAAGCGCGCGCCCTGATGATGGCGTCGAACAACATTCTGTCGCCCGCAAATGGCGAGCCGATCATCGTGCCGTCGCAGGACGTCGTCCTGGGTCTTTACTACATGACGCGCGAGCATGCGAATGCGCGCGGTACCGGCATGATGTTCACCGACGTCGCCGAGGTGCATCGCGCCTATGAGAATCGCGTCGTCGACCTGCATGCGAACGTCCGCGTTCGAATCAATGCGCAGCATGAAAACGAAGACGGCACGGTGACGACGGAGACCCGCACGGTCGACACGACCGTCGGTCGCGCACTGCTGTCCGAATTGCTTCCCGACGGACTCAGCTTCGACATCGTCAACCGCGACATGACGAAGAAGGCTATCTCCAGCTGCATCAATGAGTGCTACCGCAAGGTCGGTCTGAAGAAGACCGTCGTATTCGCGGATCGACTGATGTATATGGGCTTCGGTTATGCCACCCGCGCGGGTGTCTCGATCGGCGTGAACGACATGGTCGTGCCGAAAGAAAAAACCGATATCCTGGCCACGGCCGAGATTGAGGTTCGGGAGATTCAGGATCAGTTCGCCAACGGTCTCGTGACGAATGGTGAGCGTTACAACAAGGTCGTCGACATCTGGTCGCGCACGAACGATCAGGTGGCGAAAGCCATGATGGACAAGCTCGGCAAAGAGATGATCGAAACCGCCGACGGTAGCACCGTCGAGCAGCCCTCGTTCAACTCGATCTTCATGATGGCCGATTCCGGCGCGCGTGGTTCCGCCGCGCAGATTCGGCAGCTGGCCGGTATGCGTGGCCTGATGGCCAAGCCGGACGGCTCCATCATCGAAACGCCGATCACGGCTAACTTCCGCGAAGGCCTCGACGTCCTGCAGTACTTCATCTCGACTCACGGCGCGCGCAAGGGCCTCGCCGACACCGCCTTGAAGACCGCGAACTCGGGTTACCTGACACGGCGTCTCGTCGACGTCGCCCAGGACCTCGTCGTCACAGAGACCAATTGCGAGACCGATCGTGGCGTCACGATGACACCGCTCGTCGAAGGTGGCGACGTCGTCGAACCGCTGCGCGATCGCGTTCTCGGGCGCGTACTCGCAGAACCGGCTATGGAGCCCGGCAGTGACGAGGAGAAGATCCCGGCGGGCATCCTGCTCGACGAAGCGCAGGTCGCGGAGCTCGAGGAGGCCGGCATCGACACGGTCAAGGTTCGTTCTCCGATCACCTGCGAGACTCGCTACGGCGTTTGTTCGCACTGTTACGGGCGCGACCTGGCACGCGGCCACCTGATCGACATCGGCGAAGCCGTCGGCGTCATCGCGGCGCAGTCGATCGGCGAGCCCGGCACGCAGCTGACCATGCGTACGTTCCATATCGGTGGCGCGGCCTCGCGGGCAGCTGCCGCGAGCAGCGTCGAGGTCAAGAGCAACGGTGTGCTGCGTCTCCATAATATGAAGACGGTGGAGCACGAGAAAGGCTACCTCGTTACGGTCAGCCGTTCCGGTGAAGTTGGTGTCATCGACGAGCAGGGTCGCGAGAAGGAACGCTACAAGGTTCCCTACGGCGCGACCATCACCGCGAGAGAGAACGATCCCGTCGATGCCGGCGCAATCGTCGCGACCTGGGACCCGCATACTCACCCAGTCGTCGCGGAGGTCTCCGGCATTCTGAAGTTCGAGGACTTCGTTGACGGCGTGACCGTATCCGAGCAGGTCGATGAACTGACCGGCGTGTCCAGCATCATCGTCATGGACGCGAAGCAGCGCAGCGGCTCGTCGACCAAGGAGCTGAAGCCGATCGCTCGCCTGGTCGATGCGAAGGGCAAGGAGATCTGTTTTGCCAATACAGATATCCCGGCCGTTTACGCATTGCCGCCGGGCGCGCTGGTCCAGATGACGGACGGTGCCAAGGTTACCGTCGGTGACGTCATCGCGCGCATCCCGCAGGAGAGTTCGAAGACCCGCGACATCACGGGTGGTCTGCCGCGTGTTGCCGACCTGTTCGAGGCGCGCAAGCCGAAGGAGACGGCGATCATGGCGGAGGCGACCGGCACGGTCAGCTTCGGTAAGGAAACCAAGGGCAAGCGTCGCCTGATCATCACCGATGAGCGCGGCGAGAAGCGTGAGGATCTGATCCCGAAATGGCGTCACCTGGGTGTCTTCGAGGGCGAGCAGGTCGAACGCGGCGAAGTCATTGCCGATGGCGAGCCGAATCCGCATGACATCCTGCGTTTGCAGGGGGTCGAGAACCTGGCCGACTATCTCGTCCGTGAGATTCAGGACGTCTATCGCCTGCAGGGTGTGAAGATCAACGATAAGCACATCGAGGTCATCATTCGCCAGATGCTGCGCAAAGTGGACGTTGCCACCCCGGGTGACACGAACCTCCTGCGCGGCGAGCAGATCGAGCGGACGCGCCTGCTGGAGCTGAATCAGCAAATGGAGGCCACCGGCAAAGAGCAGGCCACGGCCGAACCTTTGCTGCTCGGCATCACGAAGGCTTCGCTCGCGACCGAGTCATTCATCTCGGCTGCGTCGTTCCAGGAGACCACCCGCGTCCTGACAGAGGCCGCGGTCAAGGGCCTGCGCGACGATCTGCGTGGTCTGAAGGAGAATGTCATCGTTGGGCGCCTGATTCCGGCGGGCACGGGCTTCTCGTTTCACACCGAGCAGCGCCGCAGTCGCGAAGATCAGATCGCGGCGGAGTTGCAGGAGCTGGAGCAGGCGGTGGCCGACGAACTCGAGGCCGTCGAGGCTGCAAGCGCAGCGGAGGCGACCGAGACGCCTGATGTCGACGACTCCGAGTCGGAATCCGAGGCGACGAACGCCTAGGCGACCCTATCGATCCGCCAGCCCACCGTCGAGTCAATTATGGCGGGGGCTGGCGGGTGTTTTGACTCGGTTTCGAGCGCTTGACGCGCCTGTGGGGCGCCCCTACAATTCGCGGTCCCCATGCGAGCGCGCCGCGCGCCGCTGAGAACAAGAAGGCCGGGCGACGAACGCCTTGTCTGTCCCGGTAGCCCGAATGCTGTTTATCACCCGCTGATGCCGCATACGGGCTGCCTTTTATTTGCACACGAAAAACGGGTCCAGTGACCCGAACTGAGATCTTTCTGAATATGGCGACAGTGAATCAGCTCGTCCGAAAGGGGCGAAAGACGAAACCTTCGAAGAGTAACGTACCGGCTCTCGAAGCCAGCCCGCAGAAGCGCGGCGTTTGCACTCGCGTTTACACGACGACGCCGAAGAAGCCGAACTCGGCACTGCGCAAGGTGGCTCGTGTGCGTCTGACTAATGGTTTCGAGGTGACGAGCTATATCGGCGGCGAAGGCCATAACCTTCAGGAGCACTCGGTCATTCTGATTCGCGGCGGTCGTGTAAAAGACCTCCCGGGCGTGCGCTATCACACGGTTCGCGGCACCCTCGATTGTTCGGGCGTCAGCGATCGTCGCCAGGGCCGCTCGAAGTACGGCGCCAAGCGACCGAAGAGTTAATCAAGACCAACGAATACGAATCGAGCCCAGATCATGTCCAGACGTACCCAAGCACCCAAACGCCATATCCTTCCCGATCCCAAGCACGACAGTGAGCTGCTTGCCAAGTTCATCAACATGTTGATGAAAAGCGGCAAGAAGTCCGTCGCCGAGAGCATCGTCTACGATGCACTCGAGACCATGTCGGAGCGCTCCGGTCAGACTGAGGGGCAGGCTGTAGAGATGCTGGAGACGGCGTTGGACAACATTAAGCCGATGGTCGAGGTGAAGTCTCGCCGCGTCGGTGGCGCAACGTACCAGGTGCCGATCGAGGTGCGTCCCGCACGACGCCGCACACTGGCCATGCGCTGGGCGATCGATGCCGCGCGCAAGCGCAACGAGAAGACCATGGCGCAACGTCTGGCCGGAGAGCTGTTGGATGCCGCTGACAATCGCGGCGCAGCAGTCAAAAAGCGCGAAGACACGCACCGTATGGCGGAGGCCAACAAGGCCTTTTCGCATTACCGCTGGTAGTTTTCGGTCGGGTTCGGCAGCGATTTTGCAAGGACGCATAGCGTGGCGCGGACTACTCCCATCGACCGGTATCGCAATATCGGCATCATGGCTCACATCGACGCCGGTAAGACGACGACTACCGAACGTATCCTTTTCTATACCGGTGTCTCGCACAAGCTAGGCGAAGTTCACGATGGCGCGGCCGTCATGGACTGGATGGAGCAGGAGCAGGAACGCGGCATAACCATCACTTCCGCCGCGACGACCTGTTTCTGGTCGGGAATGGACCAGCAGTGGCCCGAATACCGCATCAATATCATCGACACGCCCGGGCATGTCGATTTCACGATCGAAGTCGAGCGTTCGCTGCGGGTTCTCGATAGCGCCGTCGCAGTATTCTGCGCCGTCGGCGGCGTTGAGCCGCAGTCCGAGACGGTCTGGCGCCAGGCCAACAAGTACCATGTTCCGCGCATGGCGTTCATCAACAAGATGGACCGCGCGGGCGCCGATTTCCTGCGCGTGGTCAAGCAGATCAGCGAGCGACTCGGCGGCAACGCGGTGCCGATTCAGCTGCCGATCGGCGCCGAGGAGCATTTCGAGGGCGTCATCGACCTGATTCGCATGAAGGCGATTCACTGGAAGGACGAGACTCAGGGTGTCGACTACGAATTGCGCGACATACCCGACGAACTCGTGGCCTCGGCGCAGGAATGGCGCGACAAGATGGTCGAAGCGGCCGCCGAGGGCGACGAGGTGTTGCTCGAAAAGTACCTGGAGCACGGCGATCTCAACGAAGATGAGATTAAAAAGGGTCTGCGTGAACGTACGCTGAAAAACGAGGTCGTGCTGGCCCTGTGCGGGTCGGCGTTCAAGAACAAGGGTGTCCAGGCGATGCTCGACGCGATCATCGAGTACATGCCGTCGCCTATCGACGTGCCCGCGATCAGGGGTCATATCGATGAAGACACCGAGGAGGAGCGCCCGCCGCAAGACGATGCGCCATTCGCCGCCCTCGCGTTCAAGATCGCGACCGATCCGTTCGTCGGTAACCTGACGTTCATCCGCGTTTACTCGGGTGTGCTGAGTTCGGGCGACACGGTATACAACCCGGTCAAGGGCAAGAAGGAGCGCATCGGCCGGCTCCTGCAGATGCATTCGAACGATCAGAGAAAGATCGAGGAGGTCCATGCCGGTGACATCGCGGCCGCGGTTGGGCTGAAAGATGTCACGACCGGCGACAGCCTGGTCGATCCTAAAAGCATCATCACGCTGGAACGCATGGAATTTCCGGAGCCCGTCATCGCCGTGGCGGTCGAGCCGAGGACAAAAGCAGACCAGGAGAAGATGGGCGTCGCTCTGCAGAAGCTCGCCAAGGAAGACCCGTCTTTCCGTGTCCGGACCGACGAAGAGTCGGGGCAGACGATCATCTCCGGCATGGGCGAGTTGCATCTCGACATCATTGTCGACCGCATGAAGCGCGAGTTTAGTGTCGACGCGAACGTCGGCAAGCCGCAGGTCGCTTACCGCGAAACGATTCGCGGCACCGTCGAGCAGGAAGGAAAATTCGTGCGCCAGTCCGGCGGCCGCGGCCAATACGGCCATGTCTGGTTGAAGATCGAGCCACTCAAGGCAGGCTCGGGCTATGAATTCGTCAACGATATCGTTGGCGGCACCGTTCCACGCGAGTATATTCCGGCCGTCGACAAGGGCGTGCGCGAGCAGATGCAGAATGGCGTCATCGCCGGATACCCGGTCGTGGACGTCAAGGTCACGCTGTATGACGGTTCCTATCATGACGTCGACTCGAGCGAGATGGCATTCAAGATCGCCGGTTCGATGTGTTTCAAGGAAGGCGCCAAGAAAGCGAAGGCCGTTCTGCTCGAGCCGATGATGGGCGTCGAGATCGTCACGCCCGATGACTACATGGGCGACGTTAACGGCGACCTGAATCGTCGGCGTGGCGTCCTTCAGGGCATGGACGAGTCACCCGCCGGCAAGATTATCAAGGCCGAGGTGCCGCTGGCCGAGATGTTTGGATATGCGACGGACCTGCGCTCCATGAGTCAGGGCCGCGCAACGTACTCGATGGAGTTCAGCCATTATTCAGAGGTGCCGTCCAACGTGGCGGAGTCTGTAATTAACCGGGACTGAGGCTGGATGCCCCTGCATTTGTAATGATCGTTTTCGCAATCGAAAAGGCCTGGAGAGTCTGATGTCTAAGGAAAAATTTGAACGTACAAAGCCCCATGTGAACGTAGGCACGATTGGTCACGTTGACCACGGCAAGACGACGCTGACGGCTGCGCTG
>JBLYYV010000408.1:0-5736 GCA_048550095.1 Gammaproteobacteria bacterium | reverse complement strand
CTGAGCAGGAACGGTATGATCCCGAGTACCAGGTTGCCGCCGGCGAGAATGAAGGCCGCGTTCGAGGGCCCGCGCGACTCGGACAGGACGAAGAACAGCCCGACGTCGAGGAAGGCCAGCGCGACCATGACGCACAGGACGCCGACGAACATCAGTCCCGCCGACTGGCCGCGTCGTTGCGCGTCGGCCTTGAACAGCGTCATCTCGGCGCGGAACAGGATGCGAAGTTTCAGTGCTAATTCATTCATTGTTGTTCTCGCTATCGCAGGAAGCGGCCAAGCAGGATGCCGGCGGTAAAGACGGCCAGGGACGTAATCGTCGGAAGGTCACGGATCTCCGTTTCGAGCAGGTCCGTGAGTTCCTCGAGCTGGCTCTTGATGTGTGTCTCGGGCGCTTCCTCTTCCGCAGCGGCGGTCGCCGCCGACGGGGAGGGCTCGGCGGAAGCGGCCGCCGGTCCATCGGGCTCGGTGGCCGCCTCTTCCTTAGCCGCCCGCAGCGCCGCGACTTCCGCGCGCAGCTTGTCGAGCTCCAATGAAGTTTCGCTACTAGTCATGACGATGTCCTCTGCTGATGCCGGGGTTCGTCCACATAGTACCTAAGCTAAATCTCCCGTTCGATCCGTTCCGCGGCATCCTCGACGCTCTGCTTGAGCGTGCTCAGCGCCTCGGACGCGCCGGCATGCAGAGTGGCCCAGCTGTCCGTTGCGGCCGCCGCGGCCTTCTCAAGTTCGACACGTGCCTCACCGAGTTGCTCGTTCAGCGCGCTAATGGCGGGGTCGACGTCGTCCGCAGCGACCTTGCCGTCGACCTGGGCCTGCAGGTTGATCTGCCCGACGCGCAGCGCGACGAGGTCGAGAGCGCCTTGTATGACGATATCCGACAGTTCGCGGACGTGAAGTTCCAGGGCTTCGAGCCGTGCGTTTTGTTCGTCGTCGTTGCCAAAAAGTCCCATAATGTCTTACCTTTTTTGTGATCGATGCTTATATCTAAGTTTTCCGTGCCGTCATGCTGTCTGTCTGCTTTGCATGCGCCACACCAGCCCACGCCGCTAACCGGCCGGGCATCGCTTCGACGATGGCATTTGGTGTGGCCACCGCGGATATTCAGATTCGCGATCTTTTTATCCCGGTCGCGACGGGTTGGCTATCCGAAATTCGTCATTGCCGAAAATCGGATAGCGACGAGCGCGGGCCGCTGCTATTTATGAACCTCTATGGCTGCGTTTCGCGGGCCTGGGTCAGGTCGCTGGGCCCGTCACTACGAGAATTCAATAATGACCGAAAAGAATTACCTGATCCTGCACCGCAAGTCCGCCAACGAGGAGCGAGTCAAGGAAGCCATCAAGACCGTCCAGAAAGAAGGGTTCGACCTGCGCGTACTCGTGCCGTTCAACAAGAAGGAAAAGCCGCGAATCGTGCAGCAGGCGCTGGACGAGGGCGCCGAGCGCATCATCGCCGGCGGCGGCGACGGCACGATCAACGGCGTCGCCAATGCGCTCATCGGCGACGGTTCCGCCAAGCCGGACGTGACGCTCGGCGTTTGCCCGCTCGGCACGGCGAATGATTTCGCGCGCGGCTGCGGCCTGCCGTTCACCGATCTCGCCGAGTGCCTGCGAATCGCATGCACGCGCGAGGGGCGGGAGATCGACATAGGCGTCCTCAATGGCCGGCATTTCGTCAATGTCGCGAGCGCCGGTTTCGGCGCCGAGATCACCGCAACGACGCCGGTCGACCTGAAGAAGGCGCTGGGCGGCGCAGCATATACGCTGATGGGCATGGTCATGGCTCTGAAGCTGACGCCCTACGAGGGCAGGCTGATCATTCCCGGCGAGGAACCGGTGGAGGGCAGCATGCTGTTCATGGCGGTCGGCAATAATCATTTCGCCGGTGGTGGTTTCGACGTCGCGCCGCATGCGAAGCTGGACGACGGCTTGCTGGATCTCACGGCGATTCGCGCCGACGGCGGCGTGAAACTCGCCGGCATCGACAAGGAGATCGCCGATCCGATGAATCCCGACAACAAGGTGCTCTTCTATCGGCAGTTGCCTGAGTTCACGATCGAGTCAGAGAAAAAGCTGCACTGCAATCTCGACGGCGAACCGGTTCGCAAGAAAAAGCTGCACTTCAGTATTCGACCCCGGCACCTGCGCGTTGCCTATTGAGCAACGCACGGGTGGCACGGTCGGTATCCGAGGCAGCCAAGGCCGCCGTCGACAGAGTCTGCGAGTACCCGGTGATCGGGTTGCTCGTGCGCGCGGGTCTCAAGGGGCATCAGGACGGCGCCAAGGACATGGCCGCGAGTATGGCGTTCTTCTCATTCCTGTCGCTGTTTCCGCTACTGCTCGGTCTCGTCGCGCTCGGCGGATACTTCCTGAAGTCCGAAGAGCTTCAGGTAAAGGTGCATGAGCTCATCGTCAACGTGTTTCCGATCAGCGCTGATTTCGTCACCGGCAACATCGACAGTCTCGTGCGTCAGCGCGGCGCCGCCGGTATCGTCAGTATCCTGGTGCTGATGTGGTCGGCCAGCAAGATGGTGGGCGCGCTCAGTCGCGGCGTTAACCAGGCGCTCGAGCTGAAGCGGCCATACGCGTTCTATTTTTCGCGGCTTCGCAACTTCGGGTTGACGTTCACAGTGGCGGTGGTCATGTTCGGTGCGATCGCCGCCGCGCCGGCTGCCGAGATCCTGGCGAACCTGCGCCCGGGGATCCTTGGCGAGCGATGGGATGTATTTTTCGATGTGATCGGCGGACAGACTGTCGGGTTAGCAATTACGTTCCTGTTGCTCGCGATCGTATATACCCTGATCCCGTTCGAACGCCTGAAAGGGGCGGAGTTGCTGCCGGGCCTGCTTGTCGCGAGCGCCGCGATCGAGATCGGCAAGGGCCTGTTCGCGTTCTACTACGAGAACGTTTCGAGCACCGACCTGGTCTACGGCTCGGTCTCGTCTGTGATCGTACTGCTGCTGTGGCTCTACTTCTGCTCCCGTGTGGTCCTGTATGGCACCGAGGTGATTTGCGTGTATCGGCAATCGCGCGCGGCGGAAATGACGGATGATTGATCGATGAAATATGCCTGGTGGCAATACCCGATTCACTTTCTCGCCTACGGCTTCGGCACCGGCCTGTCGCCGTTCGCGCCGGGTACGTTCGGCAGCCTCGTCGGCATCGTTCTATTCTGGTTCATGGCCCCGCTCGGAGCGGGGACCTATGCCGGCATCGTCGCGGTGTTGTTCGTCGTCGGCATTTTCATCTGCGGACAGACGGCGCGCGACGTCGGGGCCATTGATCCGGGATTCATCGTCTACGACGAGATCGTCGGGTTCCTGGTCGCGATGTACCTGATGCCGGCCGACTGGCGCTGGATCCTGGCGGGCTTCGCGCTCTACCGCCTGTTTGATATCTGGAAGCCGTTCCCCATCCACTATGTGGAAGGCCACCTTGGCCTGGGATCCGGCATCATGACCGACGATGTAATCGCCGGCCTGTACACCCTGGCAATACTTCAGCTCGCGCGCCTGCTCATCGAGCAATACGCGGCGTAGTCCCCGAAAAGGTAAATAGTAAATGAGTTTCAAACTGCAAAGTTGGCTGCCGGTCGTCGTGCTTTTGGCGGGTTGCACAGCATTCACGGCGAATCAGCTGGAACAGCGCTACGGAGAACCCGAGCCGCGCGATCGCGTGGTGGCGAGCGTGCCAGTCGGGGATGTTGACTACTGGACCGACGTTAAACCGGTGGTCGAGCAGCGCTGCGTTGTCTGTCACGGGTGCTACGATGCGCCGTGCCAGCTCAAGATGAGTTCCATCGAAGGTATCGAGCGAGGGGGCACGCCGGCGAGAGTCTATAAGCAGTCACGACCAAAGACTGCGCCGTTGACCCGCCTGTTCGAAGACGCCCAGACTGTTGCCGAGTGGCGCGACAAGGGCTTCCACCCGGTGCTGAACGAATACGCAAATTCTCCGGAAGCCAATCGCGAAGCGGGGGTGATGTACCGGCTGCTGAAGCTAAAGGAAGCGAACCCGTTACCGGACGGAAAGCTGCTGCCGAAGGATTTCGATCTTTCGCTGAATCGCGACGAATTCTGCGCCAAGCCCGATACTCTCCCCGAATACGAGCGCGAGCACCCGCTGCAGGGTATGCCCTTCGCGTTGCCGGCGCTGGATGAGGGCCGGCAGACAATATTGCTCAATTGGTTGGAGCAGGGCGCAAGCTACAAGGCACGTGAGCCGATGGCAGCTGAATTTGTCGAAGAAATCTCGATTTGGGAGGCCTTCCTCAACGGTGACTCGCTGAAAGAGCAGTTGTTCGGGCGCTATATTTACGAGCATCTGTTCCTCGCGCACCTGTATTTTCCTGATCTGGATGAGCGCAAGTTCTTCAAGCTCGTGCGTTCGACGACACCGCCCGGTCAGCCGGTCGATTTGATCGCGACGCGACGGCCGTTCAACGACCCGGGCGTCGAGCGGGTCTACTACCGTGTCATCGAGGACTTTGCCGCCGTCGTAGCCAAGACGCATATGCCGTATTCGCTCGAGCGGCCGTTGCTGGAGACCTGGAAGACCCTGTTCGTGAATGCGGACTACGCGGTTACGTCACTACCGTCCTACGACGACAAGTCGGCGTCCAACCCGTTTCTGACGTTCGAGGCCATACCCCCGGTCTCACGCTATCGCTTTATGCTCGAGCGTGCGCAGTTTTCGATTATGAACTTTATCAAGGGCCCGGTCTGTCGCGGCAACGTTGCCCTGAACGAAATCAACGATCGGTTCTGGGTGTTTTTCCAGGATCCTGAGTACCTGGAGAAACCCGGCGTCGCGGAATTTCTTAACGAGCAGGGGAGGATGCTCGAGCTGCCTGCGAGCACGGCAACCATCTATGACCCGCTCAAATACTGGCGCCGCTATGCGAAGCAGCAAAAGAAACTGATTCGCTCGGTCGATGAATTTCTGGCGGAAAACTACACCGATCCGGGCGACATCTCCCTGGACTCGTTCTGGGATGGCGATGGCAGCAATGACAACGCGACATTGACGGTATTCCGCCATGTGAATAGTGCGACCGTCGAGAAGGGGCTTATCGGCCGGCCGCCGAAAACGGCCTGGTCCATCGAGTACGGCCTGCTCGAGAAAATCCACTATTTAATAGTCGCCGGCTACGATGTCTACGGCAATGTCGGCCATCAACTCATCTCGCGAATTTACATGGACTTTTTGCGCATGGAAGGCGAGGGCGCATTCCTGATGGCTCTGCCGCCGGAAGCCCGTGAGCGAGAACGCCAGTACTGGTATCGAGGCGCAGACGAGGAGGTTGAAGATTATCTGACGCCGTCGGCCTATGAGGCTAACGAA
Source organism: Gammaproteobacteria bacterium (assembly GCA_048550095.1). Taxonomy (GTDB): domain Bacteria; phylum Pseudomonadota; class Gammaproteobacteria; order Steroidobacterales; genus SMWD01. Next base: position 393 of record JBLYYV010000408.1, on the reverse strand, counting down.
GTACCGCAGATCCGATACAAGACGGATGACGAGAAGCTGGAACTGTACGGCATGCTAAAGGAATACCTTGCGCCGGTGCTGCCGGATCGGTTCGCGTTAACGTCGATTGCCGATCCGAACCTGCGTGATGCGCTATCCCGATTGGAAGAATTACAGGGCTTGCCGACCACGCTGATGCCGGAGGTGGCGTTCGTCGAGATCGCGGGCGACTCCGGTAGTGAGTACCTGACTATCTTGCACAACCGGGCCCATCTGAATATCACCGCCGTGTTCGGGGAGGACAAGAACTTCGTACCTGAAGAAGACACGCTGACCGTCGTCTCCGGCGTGCTCGGCGCTTATCCCAATGTGCTCATGCGCGTGAACGAGACTGATGTCGAGGACTTTGTGGGT
>JBLYYV010000407.1:0-5140 GCA_048550095.1 Gammaproteobacteria bacterium | reverse complement strand
TGCGCGTCGAGCAGGATCTCGATCGCACGGCTGTTGATCTGGGGCACGTCCGCGAGGTCGGCGATGATGCCGAATTCACCGCGCTCGATGCATTCGGCCAGGGTCTGCTTGAGCTCGCCGTTGATGTCGTCGCCGGTCAGCGGCGCGACCGGCGCGACGAAGGTCTCGACGCCGACGCGCGCCGTGAATACCTTGCGGTCGAGTTGCTCGGCAGTCTCGTTCACAGCGCCGACAGCGCGGGTTTACGGTTCATCTCGGCCAGTTGTTCGAGCAACGGGGCCGGCTTGCCGATGAGGTAACCCTGGATATAGTCCACGCCGATTTTGGCGAGCATCGCGCGCGCCTGTGGCGTCTCGACGAACTCGGCGATCGTCTTCAGGCCCATGACGTGGCCGATCTGGTTGACGGACTCCACCATGGCGGCATTGATTTTGTCGTCCGCGATGTCGCGCACGAGCGCGCCGTCGATCTTCAGATACTGCACGTCGAATGACTTCAGGTAACCGAACGAGCTGAGCCCGGCGCCGAAGTCGTCGAGCGCGAATTCGCAGCCTTCCGCTCGAATCGCGGTGATGAATTCCTGCGCGCTTCCCATGTTGGACACGGCCGCCGTCTCGGTGATCTCAAAGCAAATCAAGTCGGCGGGAACGCGCGACATGCGCAAGGCGCCTATCGTGAACTCCAGGAAGTCGGGTGTGCAGAACGATTGTCCGGACAGGTTGATACCGAAGACGGGCTTCACGTCGGGCGACGTGTCGAGATATGCAGCGATCTCGCGCAGCGAGTTCTCGACGACCCATCGATCGATATCGATCATCATCTGGTAGCGCTCGCTCGCGGGGAGGAAGGCATTCGGCGATACGATCTTGTCCCCGTCGAGCATGCGCAACAAAATCTCAATATGCGCTCTGCCTTCCTGGCTGAGTGGCAGTATCGGCTGCCCATAGAGCATGAATCGTCCCTCGCGCAGGGCAGCGTGAACGGTGCCGACCATCCACATATTCGCCTCGCGCTCCATCAGGCGTGTGTCCTCGGACTCGTAGCGCTGCGCGGCGTTACCGCCTGACTCCTTGACCACTTCGCAGGCGGTCACCGCATGTTTCATGACCTGCTCGCCGTCTCGCGACGCCTCGGTCAACGCGGCGACGCCGATGCTGACCGTCGTGTTGATCGGTTCGCCATGCCACAGAATCTTGATTTCGGCGACGGCCTTCGCGATTTTCTGGGCGATCTTCTCGCCCTTTTCGCTGCTGCAGTTATGCACCAGCACGCCGAATTCATCTCCGCCCAATCGGGCCACTGTGTCGGCATCGCGCAGCTCGTCGATGATCGCAGAGCCAAAAGCCTGGATAACTGCATCTCCCGCATCGTGTCCGATCGTCTCGTTCATTCGATGCAGTTTGTCGATGTTGATGTGCAGCAGGCAGTGCTGACCGCCACTGCTGCGCAATCCTTCGAGCGCAAAAGTGACCAGGTGCTCGAAACTCGTGCGATTCAGCAAGCCGGTCAACCCGTCGTAGCTGCCCTGTATAATTTTGGCCGCCTTGCGCGACATGACCGTCAGCAAATTCTTGTCACTGTTCGAGAACGGATCCGCCGACAGGAAGTTGGCGATAACAAGTACGCCATCCGTCTGGTCGGCGAAAGTTACGATCGGGCCTGCCATGAGACGGTAGGGAATTGGTGCAGAGGCTGACTCACGAAATTCGGATTCGTTATTCAGGAACTCGATATCCTGACGGTCTACCACTTGATCGTAGATGTGATCTTCCAGCAACGACTGGATCAGCCGCATATCGTATTTGTCGAGCGATGACTCGCTCGACACCATGACCCCCTTGTTGGGCAGATAGAGAATGGCCAGATCGGCATTCAGGTAGTCGGAGCAATTCTGCACCAGGGCGCGAAACGCCTCATGACCCTCACGAAAAAAGCTGACCTGGTCTTCGGTGTGGTAAACCAGATTCAGCTCTTCATAGCGCTCCGACAATTCGAGCGCCATGGTGTCGAGCTCTGTTTGCAGCTCGAGTTCGTTTCGTAAACAGACGCCGAGCGAGTGGAGCGCGTCATGCAGATCTACGTCTTGATCGCCTGGTGTCGAGTCGGCTATCCACCACAGCAGAAAGCCGGTCGTCGGATCGGCGCCTGATTGCAGGTCCATGACGAGCACGGTGCCGGCATCCGGTACGTCAATGCGCTCGAGACCGTCAACATGCTCGGGCCAGTTCGGTTTGAACCGCGACAGCTTAACGGTGCGATCGACGACTCGATCGTCACTACAGCTCAGCAGCTCGCCGGAAAAGTCGCAGATCACCAATCCCAGGCTGGGTGGAAACATCCGTCGCGCCATGCCGGCATAGTTCTTGAGGTCCAGCGCATCGAAGGCGATTGTGCTCACGACGCGTGCTCCTCGCCCCCGCGGCAGGAATGTGGGTTGAAGTGGTGATCGAGCGCAGCAAGCAGTTTGCGCGCGCTGAGGGGTTTCTCGAGGAAGTGGAGGTTGGCGATCGACTGCGCCCAGCGGCGGTGTTCGAGGCCCGTCAGCGACGTCGCGACGAATATCGGAAAACTCCGCTCCGGAAGCCGGTCGCGCAGAGTCTTGCAGAGTTCTTCACCGGTCATTTTGGGCATTTCGATGTCGGTGATCAGGACGTCGGGCGCGGTCTCGAGAATCTTATTGAGGGCTTCCTCACCATTCGGCGCCGTCTCGACCGCGTAGCCGGCGTTCTGGAGCTGCAGCCTCAGCACTCGCAGGACCATCGGCTCATCGTCGGCCAGGAGTATGCGTTTCTTGCTCATATCGCCTGCTTAACCAGTCCGCTGTCTTTCCACAGGCACGCGAGGAACTCGGATCCCTTGCCCGGCTCGCTGCGCACGGTGAGTTGTCCGCGATGCAATTCGATGATCTCGCGCGCGAGCGGCAGCCCCAGGCCGTGTCCGCCAATGTTGCGGACCTCCTCGGTGCTGGCGCGATAGAACTTGTCGAAGATCTTGTCGTGGTCGTCCGGCGCGATGCCGATGCCGTTGTCGGCGACCCGAATCTCGATGGCGCTGTCGGTCTCCGTCGCCGACAGCGAGACCCGGCCGCCGGCGGGCGTGTATTTGATGGCATTGACGAGCAGGTTGTTGATCGCGATCCGCAGCAGGTTCTTGTCGACGGCCAGCGCCGTCAGCTCTGGCGGCAGGTCCATGTCGAATTTCAGATTCTTGTCGCGGCCACTCGCCGAGACGTGCTTGAATGCATCGCGCAGCAGGTCCTGCAATCGCACGCGCTGCTTGTCGATCTTCAGGTTGCCCATCTCGATTCGGGTGATGCTGAGCAGGTTGTCGACCAGGGAACTCAAGCGTTCGACCTCGTCGTGAATGACGTTGTAGGCTTCGACGCGGAATGCTTCGTCCTGACCGGTTTCGCCCTGCAGCGCCTCCGCATAAAGGCCGAGGGTGTGCAGCGGCGCTTTGAGCTCATGCGACACGTGCGCGACGAAGTTCGCGCGGCCTTCCTCCGCCAGCGCCTCTTTCGTGACGTCGCGGACAATAATCAGTCGACCGAAGATCATGTCCGGATTCTTCGGAGAGAACAGCGGGTACGCCTTGATCGACAGCTTCTGCTGGACGGATTCGATGTTGTTGAAGCGGACCGTCTCGGTAAAGAAGTTTGCCGTCGACGTCTTCTCGAAGCGGCTCAGGAAGTTGAGCGCTTCCTCGTGTGCGCACCATTCGCTCGGTTTCTTGCGCAGGATCATTGCGGGCTCGACGCCGAGCAGGTCCCGTATCTTTTCGCTCGCATAAGAAACGCTGCCGTCTTCCCCGAGAATCATGATCGCTTCCGGAATCGCCTGCAGCACTGCCTCGGTCCGCAGCTTGCGGTAGTTGAGCAGCTTCTGCGAAGCGACCAGTTCGTCGTTGTCGTGCTCGAGGTGTTCGATGCGCGTGCGTGCCAGCTCGGTGAATTTGTTGAAGCGTTCGATGAATTCGCGCAGCTCGCCCGATGCCTCGACTTTGAACGCGCCAAGTTGGCCGTCGTCGATGCGGGAAGCGATCTCTTCGTTGACGACCTTGATCGGGCGCGTCTCGCGGCGCACGGAGAAATAGAAAAGCGGCGTCAGCAGGAATATCGTCAGCGCCATCGTTGCGAAGAACGGCAGCTGCTCAGCGTCGAGGCCGAACTTCGGCGCGAAGTAGGCAATTCGTACGGTGCCGAGCACCTGTTCGCCCTCGACGATAGGCGAGTAGAACTCTAGCGCGTCGCCGACCGAGTTCGGCAGCATGACCGTGCGCTCGCCGCTCCAGGATCCCTGCGCAATATCACGATTGATGTTGTCGATATCAATCGATGGTGCGCTGACGGCATTCAGGATTTCCCCCGAGCTACCGGTCACGATGGCATAGGCGAAATCATCGTTGTCCTGGCCCAGCTGCAGCATGCGCAACGGCCCGTGATTCACGTTTCGAGTGGCGAGTTCCGAAAACGGAATATCGGCCAGGATCCGGGAGATGGACGCACCCTGCGTGCGTAACTGTTCCAGGCGCGTGTTGCTCTGATAATTGAGCAGCAGCGCGATGGTTACGCCAATGACCAGCACCGAGGCGACGATCATCGTCAGCCCCAGGCGTTCCTGGTGCCATAGATTATTCAGCTTACCGCTCAACGAAGCCCACCCGTGAGGCTCAACAACGCATGAATACTGACATTTCCGATGGTTTACGCGGCGGGACTTATGTCACGTTTTGACGGTTGCAGGGATGAATCCGTTCGCGGCAGGCTGTTGAAAAACATGACGGTTTCTTGGCGCGGCGGGGGTTGCGTCGGTATCGGGGCGAAGCGAAGCAGGACATCGAGCTTTCCTACGTCGCTCTATTAAACAAGTGTGCCGCGGTTTCGGAGTCGAGTTTGGCGGGCGCGATTTGATCGATCGTGGTTGAATTGCCGAGACCGGCCTACCGCTGCAAATTCTTTTCCTCCGAAGACTACGGAAAAGAGTTTCCAGCGCTCTCCGGTCTCTGCGGTGGTGGCGAGTGGCGAGTGCTGTCGTTTGAAGGTGATCGCGGTTGGATTGCCGAGACCGGCCTACCGCTGCAAATTCTTTTCCTCCGAAGACTACGGAAAAGAGTTTCCAGCGCTCTCCGGTCTCTGCGGCGG
>JBLYYV010000406.1:0-13550 GCA_048550095.1 Gammaproteobacteria bacterium | reverse complement strand
CCAATCCGCGCCGATTCAGTTCGAGTTCGCCGAGACAATTGTTGAGCCACAGGCCGGTGCCTGCGGGCATGTCTCCGGAGCTATAGCCCGCCGACAGGGTGACCGCGCAAGCCAGCCCGCTGTCGTCGACCGCGGAGGCGTGGCAGGTCGAACCCGATGCCAGCGCCGAGATGGGGTCGCAGGTGGCGGCAATGTCGAGCAGGCGCGCCGCATCTGCGTCGATGTCATCGCTCAGATCCAGGTGTTCGCGCCGAAAGCCGAGCGCGACTCGCTGCACGTCCACGACGGTCCGGATCGTGGCCGCGTCCCATGCCGTGATCGGATGCTGATTGACCATGCGAAGCATCGCGGCGAGCACCGTTCCGCCGACGGCGGGCGGCGGGTTCGTCGCGATGCGCCAGCGATGCGCGACGTCCATCCCGCTCTCGATGACGAGGCTGGGGCGTCGCTCGATGCGGTAGTCCGCCATGTCGGTTTCGTTCAGTCGGCCGCCGTACTCGCGCATGTAGTCGGTGATCGCGTGACCAACGGCACCGGTGTAGAACTCCTGTGGTCCGAGGCGGCCGATGCGTTCGAGCGTGTCCGCGAGATGTGGCACGTGGATTGTGTCGCCTACGTCTTTCAGGCTGCCGTCGGAGTTAAAGAGGGCGGTGTGGCCGTCGGGCGTTCGCCCGAAAATCGGTTCGCCGGAGTGCACGAGGTAGACGCGGCTGGCCTCGGGGAGCGGAAACCCGCGTCGCGACGCTTCGACCGCGGGTTCGAACAATACCTGCCAAGGCACCTTGCCATAGTCTTTCGAAGCGGCGCCGAATAGTGCGACGCCGCCGGGCACGCCAACGGAGTCGGGACCGATGGTGGTCGTGACCCCGCCGCCGTAAAGCATGTGGATGTCCCACGAGTTGCGTTGATCGTCGGGCAGCGTGTTGCCCTTGCCGGGCGCCGTGACGTACCCGTCGAGCGTGATCGGCTCACCGCCGGGCGGCCAGATCGTAATGTAGCCACCGCATGCGAGTGAGCAGATCCCCGGCTCGGTGCTGCTCGATACGAGGATGGCGGCGATGGCGGCATCGACGGCGTTGCCGCCCGCTTCCGCGACATGCGTGCCGGCCTGTGCCGCGAGTTCCGACGTGGCGGCGATGGCGAGACGTGATGTCATCGGCTTACCGATTTATGAATGGCCGATTTACCCTGATGCATCGCGCGACCGGCTCAGAATGACACGACGGAGCGGATGCTCGCGCCTTCGTGCATCAGGTCGAAAGCCTCGTTGATTTCTTCGAGCGGCATCTGGTGAGTGACCATACTGTCGATCTCGATTTCGCCAGCCATGTAGCGATCGACGTATCCCGGCAGCTCGGTGCGGCCTTTGACGCCGCCGAACGCGGTGCCGCGCCATACCCGCCCGGTGACGAGCTGGAAGGGCCGCGTGCTGATCTCCTGGCCCGAGCCCGCGACGCCGATGATGGTCGACTCGCCCCAGCCCTTGTGGCAGCACTCGAGTGCCGAGCGCATCAGGTCCGTATTGCCGACGCATTCGAACGAGTAGTCGACGCCGCCGTCGGTCATGTCGACGATGACGTCCTGGATCGGGCCGTCGTGCTCGCGCGGGTCGACGAAGTCGGTCGCGCCGAGTTGCATCGCCATCTCTGTTTTGCCGGGGTTGATGTCGATGGCGAGAATTCGGCTCGCCTTGGCCATGACCGCGCCCTGGATGACGCTGAGCCCGATGCCGCCGAGGCCGAAGACCGCGACCGTTGCCCCGGGCTCCACTTTCGCCGTGTTCAGCACGGCGCCGATGCCCGTCGTGATGCCGCAGCCGAGCAGGCAGACCTTTTCGAGCGGCGCTGCCTTGTTGATCTTCGCGATCGAGATCTCGGGCATGACCGTGTATTCGGAAAAGGTCGACGTTCCCATGTAGTGGTAGATCGTCCGGTCGCCGGACGAGAATCTACTCGTCCCGTCGGGCATGAGGCCCTGACCCTGGGTGACGCGGATCGCCTGACACAGGTTGGTTTTGCCCGAGGTGCAGAAGCTGCACTCGCCGCATTCGGGCGTATACAGCGGAATGACGTGATCACCGGGTGCGACGCTCGTCACGCCCGGACCCACTTCCTCGACCACTCCGCCGCCCTCGTGTCCCAGCACGGCGGGAAAGAGACCTTCCGGATCCGCGCCTGACAGCGTGAAAGCATCGGTGTGGCAGACGCCAGTCGCGACGATGCGCACGAGTACCTCGCCCTGTTTCGGGGCGGCGACGTCGATCTCTTCGATAACCAGCGGCTTGCCGGCTTCCCACGCAACGGCGGCTCGGGATTTCATTGGGTGTCTGCTCCGGTTTGTTGGCGGCCTGGTGCCGCGTTTGTTGCCCGATTGTAGTATTCGCGCCCGCTTGCGGAAACCGAAATGACGCTGTACAAGTTCCGTCCATGCAGGGTCAGAGTCCAAGCAAGTGAAAGATCTGGAGAAACTCCGGTCGCGGCTGACCGATCTGGACCGTCAGATCCTCGATGCAGTGGCCGCGCGACAGGCCGTCGTCGAGCAGATCGGCGCGGTCAAGCGAGACGCGGGCACCGCGACGCGCGACTACGCCCGCGAGAAGCAGGTGATCGACGCGGCGCGTGCCGGCGCCGAGGAGCTCGGCTTGCCGCCGGCGCTCGCGGAGTCGCTGATGGAGCTGCTGATCCGCACGTCGCTGACGAAGCAGGAGCGGGCGCGCGTCCGCGCCGAGGGCCGGGGCCATGGCCGCAAGGCGCTGGTCATCGGCGGCGCCGGGCAGATGGGGCTGTGGTTCGTGGATTTTCTCGATTCGCAGGGGTTCGATGTCACGGTCGCCGACCCGTCGGGGGGCGCGGCGGGTTATCCCCATGTCGATGACTGGAAAAAGACGCCGGACGCGTTCGACGTCACGGTCGTCGCGGCGCCGATTGGCGTGTCCGCGCGTATTCTCGAAGACATCGCCGACGTCGGCCGCAAGGGTTTGATCTTCGACATCGGCTCGCTGAAGTCGCCGCTCGACGGCGCGCTGCGGAAGCTCGCGGCGAGCGGGGCGAAGGTCACGTCGATGCATCCGATGTTTGGCCCGGACACCGAGTTGTTGTCAGGGCGTCACGTCCTGTTTCTCGAGGTCGGCGTACCGGAGGCGACGGCGGAGGCGCGTGACCTGTTCGCATCGACCATGGCACAGCAGATCGAGATGGATCTCGAACACCACGATCGGCTGATCGCCTACGTGCTCGGCCTGTCGCATGCACTGAACATCGCGTTCTTCACGGCGCTCGCCAAGAGCGGTGAGAAGGTGCAGGGCCTGGCGGAGTTATCGAGCACGACCTTCGACGCGCAGCTTGATGTGGCGAACAGGGTCGCCGGCGAGAGCCCGCAACTGTATTTCGAAATCCAGGCGGAGAACCCGCACAACCTGGCAACGCTCAACGAACTTGCGGGTGCGGTCCAGGAGATCATCCGCTCGGTCGAGACCGGCGACGAAGCGGCATTCGTCGAATTGATGAACCAGGGCCGCGAGTACCTCGCCAGCCGACGCTGAGGTCAATCAACGGCTCCTGCTCGTGGCGATCAGTCTCGTGAAGCGATTGTGCGGCCCAGCAGGAACAGAAACAGCGGAACGCCGATAACGGCGGTGATCGCGCCGACCGGGAGTTGGCGTGGCGCCGCGATCGTTCTTGCGATCGTGTCGGCAACCACCAGCAGGCTGCCGCCCGCCAGTGCGGCATATGGCACCAGGGTTCGATGGTCGGCGCCGCCGACCAGTCGGCACAAGTGGGGGACGACCAGCCCGATGAACCCGACCGTTCCCGCGGTCGTCACCGCGACCGCGGTCAGTAGCGAACTCAGCAGGTAAATGCTCACTCGCACCGGCCGCACACGCAGACCGAGCAGCGCCGCCTGTTGGTCTCCGGTTGCCAGCACATTCAGGGAACGTGCGAGTATGAGTCCGGCGGCAACCGCAATCGCGGCCGCCCCGAGGCTCGGCGCAGGATTGCCGGCGAACGAAAAATCCCCCATGAGCCAGAACAGGATGCCGCGAACGTTGGCTTCCGGCGCCGTGGCCAGGATCAGGCTGATGATGGCGCTCCATCCGGCCGCGATCACGACGCCGGTCAGCAGCAGACGGCCCGGCGCCCAGTCCCCGTGGTAGCGGGCAATCAGGAAGACGAGCAGCGTGCTGGCCAGTGCCCCGCCGAATGCGGCCGCATCAATGATGAGCACGCCGGCACCCGCCAGCATAGCCAGCAGCGCGGCGACGGCCGCCCCCCCCGAGGTGCCGAGAATGTATGGGTCGGCGAGCGGATTTCGCAACAGGACCTGCATCAGTACCCCGGCCAGCGCGAGGGTCGCGCCCGTGCCGAAGGCCGCCAGCGCGCGCGGCAAGCGCAGTTTCAACAGGATATCGGTGGTCGCTGGCTCAGCGGTGCCCGACAGCACGTCGATCAGTTCGCGAAGACCGGCATTGCCGCTGCCGATACTCAGCGCGAGGCCGAGCGAAACGAGGGCGAGCACCGACAGCGCGATAAGCATTCGCGCAGGCGCGAGTCTTGCCTTGGTCGTAATCATTTTCGCGCTCGAGGTAGCGGGCTCCAGTGCGGGAGTGTACTTGTCCGTGGCGGCGCAAACACGAATATGGAAGAATGCCGCGCAAAGGGGTTGTTGCATGGATGATATCGACGAGGACGGATTTCGCGCTAACGTGGGAATCGTTCTCTGCAATCAGGCCGGAGCGGTGCTGCTTGGCGGGCGTGTCGGTCAGACCGGTTGGCAATTTCCGCAGGGCGGCGTGCAGGTCAATGAGACGCTCGAGGAAGCGATGTATCGCGAACTCGAAGAGGAAGTTGGCCTGCAGCCCGATGATGTAGAAGTGCTGGGTTCGACACGTGACTGGATTCGCTATACGTTGCCGGAGCGTTATGTCCGACGACACGTGGCGCCGCTGTGCATAGGTCAGAAGCAGCAGTGGTTTCTGCTCCGGCTCGTCGGTGACGAAAACCGGGTGCGCCTCGATACGACCGAGACCCCGGAGTTCGACCGCTGGCGCTGGGTGGAGTACTGGCTGCCGGTTAGAGAAGTCATTTATTTCAAACGCCGTGTTTACGTGCAGGCCCTGCAGGAACTGGGGCCTTTTTTGTTTCCTGATGGATTGCCGGCGCGGCCGGATTGGTGGGTAAGAGATTGGGATCGCCAACGCCGCGCGTAAAGGCCGGCCGCAAGAGCCTTGCGGTGCATGAACCGCTGCTCGACCGCGGGCAGCTCTTTGCACTCGTGGGATTCGTTTGCGCCTTGCTGTTCGTATGGATCGCATTCGAACTCGGTCAGATTCGCGCGGGCCACAACAGCTTCGAGGCGCGAGAGCAATACAACGAGGTCGAGCGTATTCTCCGCCAGGAACGCGAGGACACCCAGCGGCTCCGGGAGCGCGTCGCGCAACTCGAGACCAACATCAAGATCGATGGTGAGGCCTATGCCACGGTGGAAGCCGAGCTGGCCAGCCTGGAAGCGGAGATCCTGACGCAACAGGAGGAGCTCGCTTTCTATCGCGGAATCGTCGCCGATCAGCAGTCCGGTCTGCGCGTGCAGGATTTTGTGTTGTGGCCCGGCGACGGCCCACGCTCGTATAGCATGCGACTCGTGCTGGCGCAGGCGATGCGCGCCGGAAGCCGCATATCGGGTTCCGTCGAGCTCGAGATCGAGGGCGCGCAGGACGGCGAGCCCCGCAAGCTGGGCCTGCGTGAACTGATCCTCGAGGAGCCGCGTCCGCGGCGGCTGAGCTTTTCCTTCCGCTATTTTCAGAATCTCGAGGCGGAACTGGCCCTGCCCGAGGGTTTCGTTCCCGCGCGCGTCGTCGTCAAACTCAAGCCGAAGGGTAAGTCTTCGGAATCTATAGAAAAATCGTTCAAATGGGCGGTCAAGGCAGGCTGAGGGCGCAGTGCCGCTTGCTCCTCAATGTGACAGACTTCGGGTTTTCAGGGTTTTCGCCCCGGTAGACTAGGGATATTCTGACAGCGACGCTCGCGCGGAATTCAACGAGGAGAGACGAATGTTTGGCATTAAAAGCCGCACCAAGGGCGTGATCCACACCCTCATCGGCGACAGTTCCCGCATCAAGGGTGACCTGCGTTTCGAGGGCGGTTGCCATATCGACGGTGTCATCGACGGCAACGTGATTGCCGACAAGGACCCGGATGCTTTCCTGAGCATCAGCGAAGAAGGATTCGTCGACGGCAGTGTCCGCGTGCCGCGCGTGCAGCTCAACGGCAAGGTTCAGGGCGATGTCCACGCGAGCGAGAAAGTGGAGCTCGGTCCGACCGCCAAGGTCAACGGTAACGTTCACTACGAATTGCTCGAGATGACGGCCGGTGCCGAAATCAATGGCAAGCTGATTCATGAGAGCAGCCAGTCGCATGCAGCCAATGCCCCGCGACCGACGGCGGCCGAGAAGCTGAAGAAAGAGAAGGAAGGGAAAGAAGTAACGGACGAGTCTCTCGGCGGTGCCGAGCCGGTCGAACAGCCGGGTTAATCAGCACGCGACATGTGGGGTCGGCGCCGATTTAATTTACCCTTACGGCATGTGCGCCGCTCGCGGGTTTCGGTAATTCGAATCTGACCAATATTGTGCCGCTGTTTCAGAAATCCTCCTCTGCAGAATCCGAAGTTCTCGCGGCCGTAGATCTCGGCTCGAACTCATTTCACATGATCGTCGCGCGGCTCTCGCACGGGCAGCCGATCGTGATCGATCGTCTTCGCGAGATGGTCCGGCTGGCCGCCGGGCTCGACAAATACAACCGACTCAGTGACGACAGTCAGAGCGCCGCGCTGGAATGCCTGGCGCGATTCGGCGAGCGCATCCGTGATATGCGAGCCGATAAGGTTCGTGTTGTCGGCACGAGTACACTGCGGCGAATCGATCGCTATTCCGGTTTCATGGAGAAGGCCGAGACAGCACTTGGTCATCCCGTTGAGATCATCTCCGGTGTGGAAGAAGCGCGGCTCATCTATCAGGGCGTCTATCATAGTTCGCCCGGGGTCGACGGCACGCAGCTGGTCGTCGATATCGGCGGTGGCAGCACCGAAATCATCTCCGGTTCCGGCACCGATCCGGACGACAAGGAAAGCCTGAAGATGGGCTGCGTCGGCATCTCGCAGAAATTCTTCCCCGGCGGCAAGCTGACGCGGCGGCGGTTCGATAAAGCGCGCGTGGGCGTGCGGCTGGAGATCGAACCGGTGCGAAATCGATTTCTGCGGCACCAGCCGGTGCGAGTCATCGGCGCATCCGGGACGATTCGCGCGGCTCGATCGGTTCTGACGGAGATCGCCGGGGAGCAGACAGAGATCACGCTCAGTGGCCTTGAGGATCTGATCGACCAGTGCATCGCTGCCGGGCATGTCGACCGGCTGAGCTTGCCCGGCCTGTCATCGCAGCGGACACCGGTGTTTCCCGGGGGGCTCGCGATCCTGATTGAAGTCATGGCCGCGCTGAAATTCGAGACGATGTCCGTGTCCGACGGGGCGCTCCGCGAAGGGTTGCTCTACGACATGATCGGGCGCCTGAGCGACGAGGATGCTCGCGAGCGCAGCGTGCGGGCAATGGAGGGTCGATACAACATCGATCAGGAACAAGCTGCCCGCGTGGAGACGACGGCCATGATGCTGCTGGACCAGGTCGCGACCGACTGGAAGATCGATAGTCCGATCGACCGGCAAATGCTGCGCTGGGCAGCCCGTCTCCACGAAACTGGCCTCGATATCGCGCACTCCGGCTACCATCAGCATGGAGCATACCTGCTCGAATTCTCCGACATGCCGGGCTTCCCAACCGGCGAGCAGCAGGTTTTGGCCTGCATCGTCGCCGGCCATCGGGGCAAGTTCAGTCGCAATTCTTTCTACGATGAGATTCCGGGTTCATGGAGTCGGCGTACCAAGCGACTGACGCTGCTGCTGCGTCTGGCCGTATTGTTGAATCGCAGCCGATCCGGCGACAACGCGACGAATGTGACGTTGCGGGTCAAGTCACGCAAGATTTTTGTCAGCGTCCCGGAGGAGAGTCACGGTACGGCACCACTGACTTGGGCCGACCTGGAGCAGGAGATCAAGCTGCTGGCCGATGCCAATCTCGAGATGATTCTCGAGATGGTTCCGGCCGACGCGGGCGTTAGTTGAGTCAGAGCGGCAGCGGTACGTCCGCAAACGCGGCGAGCAGGGTCGACTGAGCGCAGGTCGGGTCCGCATCCGCTTTCGGCCTGATCTTGATATAGCTGCCGTCGGCCTGCAGTTCCCAGGCCTGCTGATTGTCGTTCAGGAACAGCTCCATGTCGGCAAGCACACGGGCTTTGATGTCCGGGTCCTCGATCGGGAATGCGATTTCGACGCGACGGAAGAAGTTGCGATCCATCCAGTCGGCGCTGGCGCAGAACAGCTTCTCCTCACCGTTGGCGTGGAAGTAATACGCGCGCGAGTGCTCGAGGAATCGCCCGACCACAGAACGCACGCGTATATTGTCGGATACCCCGGGTACGCCCGGGCGCAGGCAGCAGATGCCGCGGACGATCAGGTCGACGAATACGCCTGCGCATGAGGCCTTGTAGAGAGCCTGGATGACTTCCGGCTCCACCAACGCGTTGAGCTTGGCAATGATATGGCCCGCGCCCCCGTTCTCCACGTTGCGGATTTCCTGCTCGATATGCTCGAGCATTTTCTCGTGCAGGCAAAACGGCGCCTCGTAGACGCGCTTGAGCGGCGGAGTTTGCATCATGCTGGTCAACTGCATGAAGACTTCGTGGATGTCCTCGCCCAACTGCTCGTCGGCGCTGAACAGGCTGTAGTCCGTATAGATGCGCGCCGTGCCGGGGTGATAATTGCCGGTGCCCAGGTGGACGTAGCGCTTCAGTCGACCATCCTCGCGTCGCACGACCAGCGCCATCTTGCAGTGTGTCTTGTAGCCGACGACACCGTACACGACGTGCGCGCCGGCTTCCTGCAGGCGGTTCGCGAGCTGAATATTGGCCGCCTCGTCGAAGCGAGCGCGCAGTTCGATGCTGACCGTCACTTCCTTCCCGGCTTCCGCCGCCGTGACGAGCGCCTTGGCGATCGGAGAATCGGCGCTGGTGCGATACAGGGTCAGCTTTATCGCGAGCACGTCCGGATCCTGTGCGGCCGTGCTGATGAGATCGACGACAGGCCCGAAAGACTCATAGGGATGTTGCAGCAGGAATTCGCCCTGCGAGATCGTGTCGAAAATTGAATTTGCGCCGATCAGCGCGTCGGGCATGCTGGGCGTGAACGGCAAGTCCTTCAGATCGTCGCGCTGAACGAGCGAGTAGGCCTCCATCATGCGATTGAGGTTCACCATGCCGTTGACCTGGAAGAGGTCGTGGGGTTCCAGCCCGAACATGTTCAGCAGGTAGTGCGCGAGGTCGTCCGGACAGTCGACAGCTACCTCGAGTCGCACGGCGGCACCGTAGCGACTCGCGATCAGCTCGCCTTCGAGCGCCCGCTTGAGGTCGTCGATTTCCTCGGGATCGACATACAGATCGCTGTTGCGCGTCACGCGAAACTGGAAGCAGCCGGTAATCTCCATACCCCTGAACAATTCGTCGACGAATGCATGGATAACCGCCGACAGAAAGACGAAATCGGTGGGTCCGGTATCGGACAGATGGTCCGGAAGCCGAATGAGCCGCGGCAGTGAGCGCGGGGCCTGCACGATTGCCTTGGTGCAGGGTCGCCCGAATGCGTGGATGCCTTCGAGGCCGACGATGAAGTTCAGGCTCTTGTTCAGAATGCGCGGGAAAGGTCGCGCGGGGTCGAGCGAGATCGGGCTCAGCACCGGCGCGACCTGGCGATAGAAGTATTCGTGCAGCCATTCGCGCTGCTCGTCGTTCCACCGGGCTCGCCGAATGAAGCGAACGTTTTCTTCTTCGAGCGCGGGCAGGATCGAGTCGTTCAGCAGCTTGTACTGCTCGTCGACCATTTTGTGAGCGCGTTCGCTGATCTGCTGCAGAACGACATGCGAGCTCATCATGTCCGGGCCGGCCGGTGTCGCGCCGGACTCGAGCCGCTGCTGCAGGCCGCTGACGCGAATCTCGAAGAACTCGTCCAGGTTCGTGGAGACGATGCACAGGAATTTCAACCGCTCCAGTAGCGGCACCGACTCGAGCGTGGCCTGATGCAATACCCGACGATTGAACTCGAGCGCGCTGAGTTCGCGATTGATGTAGTAATCGGGGAGCGTCAGGTTCGGGATGTCCACTGCAGAGGCCTCTTGTTAGACCTCCAAATATAGCAGTCCGCATGGCGCAAGACGTTGTTCCGTTCCGCATTTTGCATAACGCGGAGCCCCCGATCGTTCGGGGTCAGATCTTTAGATCGGACCCCTGTCGAGGCTGATTGGCGCCAGAAAGACCCCGCCCAAGCTGACTTCCGATTTCGCCCCTGTCACCGCCGGCACGTTCGTCGGTTCGCCGGCGAGCCGCTGTTTCGCGAGCCATGCGAATGCGACCGCCTCGACCCAGTCCGGGTCAACGCCCCATTCGGTGGTCGAAGAAACGTTGCGCGGGTGTAATAGCCGTCGCAGTCGATTCATCAAGTCGTCGTTGTGTGCGCCGCCGCCGCAGATGGCCGACGCATGGGCTTCGCGGATCGAGGCGGCAATGGTCGTCGCACTGAGCTCGCTCAAAGTCGCCTGAATATCGGCGGGGGATGTTGTTCCACCGCAGCGGCGCAGGTGTACCTGCAGCCAACCGCCATTGAAGTAGTCCGTGCCGGTGCTCTTTGGCGCCGGCCGCGCGAAGTAGGGGTCGTCCTGCAGCTGCGCGAGCAACGCAGCGTCGACAACGCCGGTGGCGGCCCAATGTCCTCGTGCATCGAACGGCGCGCCCGTATTCTCGCGACACCATTGATCAAGCAGCACGTTGCCCGGTCCGGTGTCGTACCCGGTCGTCGTGCCTGCGGGGTCGAGCAGCGTGACGTTGGCGATGCCGCCGATGTTTATGACGGCCCGCAACTCACCCGAGTCTCCGAACGCCCAACGATGGAAAGCCGGCGCCAGCGGTGCGCCCTGCCCGCCGAGCGCGATATCGGCGGTTCGAAAATCGGCGACAACGGTGACGCCCGTTCGCGCCGCCAACGTACCCGGGTCGCCGAGCTGCAAGGAGAAGGGGTGTTCGTCGTCCGGCCGGTGCAAGACTGTTTGCCCGTGGCTGCCGATCGCAACAACGTCCGCCGGAGTGACGCCGGCCTCGGTCATCAGTCGGCGCGCGGCATCGGCGAACGCATGTGCAACGGCAACGTGCAGCGCGCCGAGATCTTCGATATGGCCGTCTTTGGGTCGGTGCGCGATGTCTCGCAGCCGGGCGCCGAGCGAAGCCTCGTACTCGACACCGATCGCATGACGCGCGACGAAATCCGCCTCGGCGAGTTCGACGAGAACGGCATCAATGCCGTCCATGCTCGTGCCGGACATCAGCCCGATGAACAGTTCCGCTGTCATGATGAGGGACGCATCGGGAAATCTGCGCGACGAAAAACGGTATGGGTCACCGGATTTTCGCAGCAGGCACCGTTGTCAGGCGCCGCCCGCTCCCTTCGACGAACCCGCCATGAGCGTGCGCGTGGATTCGAGTTGCTGCA
This sequence comes from Gammaproteobacteria bacterium, assembly GCA_048550095.1. Taxonomy (GTDB): domain Bacteria; phylum Pseudomonadota; class Gammaproteobacteria; order Steroidobacterales; genus SMWD01. The sequence continues at coordinate 1,916 of JBLYYV010000406.1, read as the reverse complement.
GCAGCGGCTTCGCGGCCTTCTGGAACTCGGTCAGGTACTCCGCTTTGATCGGCTCGGCATCCGGCAGCTTGACGGTGCGGGGGTTCAGGTGCACGCCGTTGCGGCGGTATTCGTAGTGCAGGTGCGGTCCGGTCGCGAGCCCGCTGGCGCCGACATAGCCGATGATCTGACCCTGGCGGACTCTCGATCCGACGCGGCCGCGGCCGTACTTGGACATGTGCGCGTAGAGGGTCGTGATGTTGCCCCCATGCTGCAGGATGACGGTATTGCCATAGCCGCCCTTGCGGCCCCGGTGAATGATCTTGCCGTCGCCTGCGGCCTTAATAGGTGTTCCGGTCGGCGCCGCGTAGTCCACGCCCTTGTGGGCCCGGATCGTGTTCAGTTTGGGGTGGCGCCGCTTGGGATTGAAGTTCGAACTGATGCGCGAAAATGACAGCGGCGCCCGGACGAAAGCCTTGCGGACGCTATGACCTTCGGGCGTGTAATAGTCGACGCGTCCGCCGTCGTCCTCGAAGCGAATGGCGCGGAACGCCTCGCCCTGGTTGACGAACTCGGCGGCGAGTATGTCGCCTTCGGCAACGCGCTCGCCGTTTTTCCAGATTTCCTCGTAGACCAGGGTGAACTGGTCGCCCGAGCGAATATCGAGCATGAAATCGACGTCCCACGCGAAGATGCCGGCCAGGTTCATGATCGTGCGGTCGGAAATACCGGCCTCCGCAGCGGCCAGGAACAATGAGCTTTGGATCGTCCCCGTCGCGCGCACCGGTTGCGCTTCCAGTGTTTCCTCGATGGTCTCGGCGATATAGCCGTCGGTCGTTCGCCTGATGCTCAGGATCTCGCCGAGTTTGATCGGCTTGTCCAGTCGCAGTACCTGCCCGTTATCCTGACGTACTTGGATCTCGTCGCCTGGTTTGATCAGGCGCAGGTTTTTGCGGGCGACGTCTAGCGCCATGATGTTGGCGAGGTCGCGCCGATCCAGCGAGTTGCGCTTGAACATGCGGTCGAGGCTGTCGCCGCGGCGCACGGTCATCGTCAGTGCCGTGCCGGGCTCGATGGCCGGGGTGGTTGTCGCGGCGAGCGCTTCATTGGCCGGGGCGTTAGCGATGGACCCCGCCGCCGGCGCGATCGTGGCGGCCTGCGCGGCGGCCTCGTCGAGTGTGCCGGCGGGTGCCGGCTCTGCGGTAGCCGCAACGTGCTCTGCAATATTGGGGTCGCTACTATCGACGCCGGTGGTCGGCGCGCCGCGGAAAGGCGCGATGAGCGCTATGCACAACAGTGGAATACCGACGCCCGCTGCGAACCATGGCAGCCTGCGGCTCGATTGCGTTGGCGAGAAATCCAACGGTTTATAGTCGTGCGTAAACCGATGTGGTGCGCCCACGCCAGCCTCCCATCAAGTCATTGGAACCGGTCCACCCCCCGAGCGGATGCCGGTTTGGAAAGAATTATTAGCGCCATCATAGGTCTAGGTCAACATAACGAGACGCTTTCTCGAAACTCTTCGAGCGTTGATTCCTGGAATTGTGACGTAAGCATGGTCCCGGTGCGCCGTGGGGGCGAATCGACGCCTTCAACCATTGGCCGCGCAATTGGTTTATGCTCCCGGCGCTGGACAGACACTGCAGGCAGGGGTGCCGGAAAATGGCAGCGACCAACGATCAACTGACGGAAATACGGCGCGGCGCCGAGGAGATCCTGGTCGAGGAAGAGCTCGTCGAGCGCCTCGAGACCGGCCGCCCGTTGCGCGTGAAAGCCGGTTTCGATCCGACGGCGCCAGACCTGCACCTCGGGCATACCGTACTCATTAATAAGATGCGCCAGTTCCAGGAGCTGGGTCACGAGGTCATATTCCTGATCGGCGATTTCACGGGCATGATCGGCGACCCCTCGGGCCGCAATGCCACCCGGCCGCCGCT
>JBLYYV010000405.1:0-12590 GCA_048550095.1 Gammaproteobacteria bacterium | reverse complement strand
GTCGATAACTTGATTTCACTGTGGTTGAAAGCCTGGGGCGTCGCATTCTCCGTCGCGTTTCCGACGATCTACGTCGTGGCGCCGATCGTCCGAAAGCTGTCGGACGCCGTGCTGGAAGACGAGCAGTAGTGCGCGTATTCAGCTTCGCAGGTCATGGAGTTTGCTTCTAAGTCGCTGATGGAATTAGAGACCGGAAACCTCATTCTGCGGCCGTTCGAAGACAGCGACGCGCCGCAGTTCGTGGCGGCGGCACGTGAAAGCGCAAAGACCGTCGGAATCTGGATGCCCTGGTGGAAGGCGGATTATTGCGAGGCAGAGGCGCTGCACTGGTTCGAGACCTGCCGCGAGGGGATCGCGACGAAATCCAGCTATGACATCGGTATCTTTCTTGCAGACGGCGAATCTTTTGCCGGTGGCATCGCCGTCAATGGTATCGATGCCGAAAACAGGATCGGTAACGTCGGCTACTGGATACGCGAGTCGATGCAGAACCGGGGCATCTGCTCGCAGGCTGTCAAACGGATCACCGAGTTCGCGTTCGACGATCTCGGGCTGGTTCGCCTGGAGATCGTCATACTGGCAGAAAATATGCCGAGCCGTCGCGTTGCGGAGAAATGCGGGGCACAGCTGGAATGTATCGCCCAAAACCGCCTGTTCCACGACGGCCGGCCGATGGCGGCTGCCGTATACGCGCTGCTGCGCGCATGAGGCCCCGGATTAGATTCAAGCGCTTTGTCGTCGGGAGACGATAGAAAGTGGCGGCTCGGCGTCGAGAAAGCCAAAAGGATCTTTTGGATCCGAAGAAACCGTCTCGAACTGTATTCTCTGACCGCACCCGTGCTCCAGGGCGAGACTCTTCAAAATCTTGACGGTGACGTAGTCTTCAAGTGCCCAACCAGTCGAATCGAATACCGTTATCCGGTCTCGCTGCCCACTATAGTCCGACTCTCGCTTAACCAAGCTAGAAAGGTCAGGGCCGATGAAGGATTCATCGAGTTGCTGGCACTCGCCTTCGAGAATTGCCTGCGCTCGAAAATCCGGACATACCAAGCTACGACGAAGTAAGGTTAAAGGCAGTTCGGTCTTTCCCGGAAAATCGGAGCCAACTGCGTTAATGTGCACGTCAGGCTTGTAGTCACCGTCTGGGACGACCGGGCCTGCACCGACATCGACCGACGTCGCCGTGCAAATGATGTCAGCTTCGCGAACGATATCGTCTACGGTTCGCTTCTCAATAGTGACCGATAGCCCCAAGACTCTGACGCGATCCGCGAAGCTTAAGCACGTAGAATCGTCTGTGTCCGTGAATAGCACTGTGTCGAGTTTGAACACACGCGACAGGGCGTGAAGCTGCGTGACTGCTTGCGCACCGGCGCCGATCAGGCCCAAGGTCCGGCTCGTGGGTGATGCGAGTACGCGGCTCGCAATCGCAGACGCTGCTCCGGTGCGAATTGACGTCACGAAGGTTGCGTCCGCGATACAGTCAGCATGACCGCTCTCGGTGTCGAAGCAGATAGCCGTCGACAGCACGGTCGGCAGACCGAACCGCTTGGGGTTGTTCGGATGATAGGCGACAAGTTTGAGCGCCACCTGCTCGTCGGTATGCAACAACGGCATCCACTCGACAAGACCCGTGGACTCGCCGCTGTAACTGAAACCGTCTCGTACGGGAACCTCAAAACGAGCGTCATCGTAATCGCGACATGCGCCTGCAATGCCTTCGATAACGTGGTCCATAAGATTATCGATGCCGACGGCACGAACCACGTTGGCAATGTCACGACTTGAGAGCAGTAATGTTTTCATTCTTGTCTGCCTCAGACTATGTCAAACGAGCCTTTTCCCGACTCCCGCCCACTATAGCGTTTATCGGGACCGGCGGTATACCTTCTTTCCGTAACAAATGCGACCGTAGACCACTGAATCCTATGCAAAAACTGTAAAGTTTGCCGACAAATTCCTGTTATGATCGATCGGACTCGACGAAGTCCCTAACCCGCAGTAGCCTTGTGCGGGGTGCGATAAGAATAAGACGCGGCTGCATCCTAACAGCGCCGCCACAACAAGAAACGCCCGCTTCGAAACGGTTTTCGACGTGCGACCCGGAGGTGCACGATGGAATTTGGATGGTCCGACGAACAGCTCGAACTTCGCCGCGAGACGGTCGCGTTTGCGCAGGAAGCGCTCGATGCGGGCGAGCGAAACACCGAAGACGATCCGAGTTTCCGTCGTGAGTTGTGGCAGCGTGCCGCGGACTTCGGAGTTCAGGGTTCGTTCGTTGCGCGGGAACTCGGCGGTCGTGGCCGCGACGTGCTGACGACGATACTGCTGCTCGAAGCAATCGGGTACGGGTGCAGGGACAACGGGTTCACGTTGGGTCTCAACGGTCACATGTGGGCCGTCACGGAACCGATCCTGCGCTTTGGCTCGGATGAGCAAAAAGAGCGATACATCCCCGGGTTGTGTGACGGGCGGCTAATCGGCGCGCACGCCATGACCGAGACGGAGTCCGGCTCGGATGCGTTCAGCCTGTCGACCCGTGCGAAGCGGGTGGATAACGGATATGTACTGGACGGCCACAAGGCATTCATCGGCCTTGCGCCGGTCTGCGACATCGCCCTGGTGTTCGCGAGCACGCATCCCGAACGACGGCGATGGGGCCTCTCGGCGTTCATCGTCGACGCAAACACCGAGGGGTTCGCGGCGGGTCCGGTACAGACCAAGATGGGCGTGAATGGCTCACCGCTGAGCGAGATCACGCTGACCGAGTGCTTCGTGCCCGAGGCAAACCGACTCGGTCCCGAGGGCGCGGGCGCGAGTATTTTCAACCACTCGATGGAGTGGGAGCGTAGCTTCATCTTTGCGAGTCACGTCGGCGCTATGGAGCGACAGCTCGACGAGGCGATCGAATATTCCAGCGAGCGACGCGTGTACGGTCAGCGTATAAGGGAATTCCAGAGCGTCTCCAACCGGCTGGCCGACATGAAGCTGCGTCTCGAGACCTCGAAACTCTTGCTGTACCGATGCGCGTGGCTGAAGAATACGGATGAGTCGATGATGCTGGATGCGGCCCTGACCAAGCTGCATCTCAGCGAGTCGTTCGTGGAGTCGAGCATCGATGCCGTGCGCGTGCATGGCGGCGTCGGTTATCTCAGGCAGCACGGAGTCGAACGCGACCTGCGCGACGCGATGGGCGGCGTTATCTACTCGGGTACCTCGGACATCCAGCGCCAGCTCATTGCAAAACTGCTGGAAGACTGAAATGCACTACCTGCTGCCGCAACTCGTCGACCGATCGGCGGAGCACCGACCCGACTCTGCGGCGATCCGTTGCCGCGGCAACGAAATGTCATATGCGATGCTGGCCGAACAGTCGAACCGGCTTGCCCATATGCTCGCCGACCGCGGAGTCGAACGCGGCGATCGCGTGGGCGTGCTGATGAACAAGTGCGTCGAGTGTGCAGTCGCGATCCACGGCATCATGAAAGCGGGCGCCGCATACGTGCCACTCGATCCGGCGGCGCCAAGCGGTCGACACGTCTTCGTCGCGCGCGATTGCGGCATCCGACACCTCGTCAGTGAGCCCAGAAAGCAGAGAGCCGTCGCGGCACTCTCCTCCGAACACGAGCTCGATTCAGTCATCGGCTGTGAAGTCGAAGACGTTTTCAGCTCGAGCTTCGCGGCGCTGGAGTCGTTCGAGCATCGTCGCCCGCCGGACGTGCAAACGATGGAGCAGGACCTCGCTTACGTGTTGTACACGTCCGGGTCGACCGGCGTACCCAAGGGCATCATGCATACTCATCGCAGTGGCCTTGCATGGGCCGAGGTCACGGTCGACGTCTACGGAATCACGCATCAGGATCGCATCAGCAATTACGCGCCGTTGCATTTCGACCTGTCGACGCTGGACTACTTCGGCGGGGCGCTGGCCGGGGCGACGACCGTCATGGTGCCGGAAGAGGTGACCAAGCTGCCGGCGAGCCTCGCGGCGCTGGTCGCCGACGAGCGGCTGACAATCCTGTACACCGTTCCGCTGGCGCTGACGCAGCTCGCGCGGGCCGGCAGCATCGGGCAGTTAGACACCGGTGCGCTGCGCTGGATCCTGTTCGGGGGCGAACAGATGCCGCCGAAATACCTCGCAGAGTTGATGCGGCAGCTGCCCCACGCGCGCTTCTGCAATGTCTACGGCCCGACCGAAACCAACGGCTGCACGCATTTCGTCATCGATCCCGACTACCCGCACGATCGCCCCGTACCGATTGGCGCACCGTATCCGAACGTCGAGGCTCGTGTACTGGATCCCAATGACCGGGATGTTGCGGTCGGCGAGGTCGGCGAGTTGATCATACGCGCGCCGACGCTGATGCGTGGTTACTGGAGTCGCGACGATCTCAATGCCCGCTGCTCGCTGTACCGCGACGACCTGCCCGGTATTCCCGACCGTTTTCACCGCACCGGCGATCTGGTGAGCGAGACCGGCGAAGGCACCTATCGTTTCATCGGCCGCAAGGATCGCCAGATCAAGTCGCGCGGCTGCCGGGTCGATCTCGATGAGGTGGAGGCGATCCTGCTGGGCTTCGAGCGCGTGTCGGAGGCCGCCGTATTCCCTGTGCCGGACGAAACCGGGCACCTGTTGATCGAGTCTGCGGTCATCGCCGCGGGCGACGGATTATCCGAGTCCGATCTACGCTACACACTGAAGAGCCGACTACCGCCATACGCCCTGCCGGTGCGCATCGATATCGTCGACGAGTTGCCGCGCACGTCGACCGGCAAGGTCGATCGCGTCACGCTGGCTAAATCAGCGACCGAACGGAACGAAGCGACCGCCGCGCAAGCGGAGACTTCATAGCAGGAAGGAAACCGCCAATGACCAACACCGCAGCCGCCCTCGCCGAGTTCATCCGCATCGAACTACTCGAAGATCCGGACCACGAGCTGTCGGCGAGCGACCAGTTGTTACTCGACGACATCGTCGATTCGCTTGGTGTCATGCGCCTGGTCCACTTCATCGAGGAGCGTGGCGCGACATCGGTACCGGCCGAGGATGTCACGATCGACAATTTCGCGACGATCGAAACCATTGCCGGCTATCTCGGCAAGCGCGGCGTATCTCTAGAGCGCGCGCCATGATCAGCGGATACGACGTCGGCACCGAGCGGAATCCGTGAAAGTTCCCCCCGCCAGACTCGACTACCGCGCCGACATCGACGGACTGCGTGGCATCGCGGTTCTATCGGTCATCGTCTATCACATCGACGAGCGCTGGCTGCCTGGCGGGTTCACCGGCGTGGACGTGTTTTTCGTCGTCTCAGGCTACCTGATTACCCGCCTGATTCAATTCGACATCGATCGCGGTTCCTTTTCGCTCGCCGGGTTCTACCGGCGGCGCATCAAGCGGATCGCTCCGGCCATGCTGCTCGTGATCGGCGTGACGCTCGTCGCCGCGCAGTTGTTGTTGCTGCCGTCAGATGCCGTCGACGTCGCCAAGTCGGCGGTTGCCAGTGTGCTGGGACTCGCGAACGTCTATTTCTGGCTGTTCCAGGACACGGGCTATTTTGCGGCCGACATGCGCGAGACGCCGCTGCTGCACCTGTGGTCGCTCGGTGTAGAAGAGCAGTTCTATGCGATCTGGCCTCTGACACTGGTCGCCCTGGCGCCGTCGCCGCCGATACGCTGGCTGGCGGTCGCCGCATTGCTCTCTTTCGTCGGCGGTGAGCTGTTGTTCTCGTCGGCGCCCGGCTTTGTCTTCTACATGTTGCCGACCAGGGCGGGCGAGCTGCTCGTCGGCGCGTTGCTCGCAATCGCCATTCTGCGCGGTCGCCACAAGCGCATGGCGCAGGCGTCGGCAATGCCACTTGCCGCGTTCGGCGCAGCGCTTCTCGTCGGGTCGTTCGTCACCATCAGCAATCGCGATACGTTCCCGGGCCTACTCGCATTGATCCCGACGTTTGGCACCGCGCTGCTGATTCTCGCCGGCGCCGTCGGCCCCAACGTGATCAGCAACTTCCTGAGTGCGCCGCTCCTGAAATGGACCGGTCTCCTGTCTTACTCGGCCTACCTGTGGCACTGGCCTCTGCTCGCATTCCTGCGTTACGGCTACGGCGAGCTGACGCTCGGCGTTGTCGCGGCCGTCTTCGTGGCGACGTTCGCGCTGGCCTACCTGACGTATCGTTACGTAGAGACACCCACGCGGGCCTCGACGGCCGCTTTTCGCCCCGTTCTGCTGCGGCAGTATGTCACTCCGGCCACGCTCGTCTGCGCGGTCGCCGGCGCCAGTGTCGTCGCAGGAGGATACGGCTTGCATGCGCTGTCCGCCGCGTACGCCGGCGAACTCGACAGGCTGAGCGAGCGCCTGGAGCCGGCCCACCGGTTCGCGCACGTGTGCCAGCGCCAGCGGCTAGAGGAGCGCGACCTCGACGACCCGTCGTGCACGGTCGGCGCCAGCCCTTCGGGGGAGCCGCGCGTGCTCGTCTGGGGCGATTCGAACGCCGGGCACTACGTCGGCGTGATCGAGGCCTTCGCGGAAGCCGGCGGTTTCGCTTTCCGCAACGTACAGGTTCAGTCGTGTCCGCCGATCGATGGAGATCCGGATCCCTATCTGTACGAGCCCGACGTCGACAATTGCCGAGAGTCGCTCGCAATCATCCGTGCGCGCCTGCCGGCTTTCGACGTGGTCGGGCTCGCCGCTTCGTGGCCCGGCTATCAGACCGGACAGAACAATTTCCTCGCCCAGGTATTTTCGCTCGCGAACCGCCTCGCGGCCGGCGGCACGCTGGTCGTGCTGCTCGGGAAAGCCCCGGTGCCCGAGGACTTCGACATCCGCTGCGAAGCCAAGGCACTGCGGTTTCCCGCCGTGAATTGCCGCCCGCCGCCGAAACCGTTGTCGGCGGACGTGGCTACGGTCAACGCAACCTTGCAGTCGTTCGCTGCGGAGACTGACGGGGTCGAGTACTTCGACCTGACGCCGTACCTTTGTGCCAGCGGGCCGTGCATGACGACGGCGGCCGACGGCGCACCGATGTACGTCGACGCACACCATATCTCTCTCGCGGCCGCGCGCGAGCTCGGCGAGGAGATTGTCTCGACGAGCGGCCTGCCCGGCGTGTTCCGGCGCGTTGCCGTTCGCCTGACCGAAGCGCAGCCGGCGCCGACCGCGTTCGTCCCGCGACCGGGCGATAGTCACCAGAATCCCCTGAATTACGGCCCACAGGTGTCCCCATGAAGAAAGTTCTTATTCGAGTCAGCTGCATCTTGCTGGTGATGGCATTGACGACGATTGCATTCGCGCATTCGCTCGGCCAGACCTATCTCTATCTCGGTTTGAGCGAATCGAGGATCGACGTGCGCTTCGAGGTCGGGCCGCAGGATTTGAATCTTGCTCTCGGGCTCGACTTGCCGACGGACCACACGATGACAATGGCGGACATCGAACCGCACTCGCGGCGGATCGTCGATTACCTGATCAGCAAGTCCGCGTTTGCGCCCAACGGAGAGCCCCGGCAGATCGTCTTCAAGGAACATACGATCCGGGACACGCAAACGCTGCAGTTCGTGCTCAGCAGTTTCGTCATCGAGGAGCTCGCTGCGCCACCTGAGTACGTCGACATCGAATACGCCGTGCTGCTCGACGAGGATTCGGATCAGACCGGTCTGCTGGTGGTCGAGAACGACTGGAAGTCGCATACGTTCGAGAACGAAGCCGGTGTGTCGCTGACTTTCGATCAGGGCAGTCGCGCACAGCGCCTCGATCTGGCGCAGTCGACGATCCTGCGTGGCCTAAACGCAATGATCGGTCTGGGGATGCAACATATACTCGAGGGGATCGATCACGTGCTGTTCCTGATCGCCATCTTGTTGCCGGCGGTCGTTCGGCGCGAGGGCGACCGATGGGCGCCGGTGCCTCGATTCCGGTCGGCGCTGTGGCACGTCGCGAAGATCGTCACCATGTTCACGATCGCGCACTCGATCACGCTGAGCCTCGCGGCCCTCGGGATTCTCAACGTACCGCCGCGGGTCGTCGAATCCGTGATCGCCGCATCGATCGTCGTCGCCGCGCTGGACGTGTTTTTTCCGATCCTGGGCAAACGCATCGTTCTCATTATTTTTCTTTTCGGGCTGTTTCATGGCGCGGGATTCGCGAGCGTCATTCTGTCGATGAATATTCATCCGGACTACATCGTCTGGACACTGCTCGGCTTCAATGTCGGCGTCGAGCTGGGACAGCTCGCAATCGTGTTGGTGGCGTTTCCGGTCCTGTACCTGCTGCGCAGCAATGTTCTGTACCTGCGCTACGGCATGCCGGCGGTGGCGTCGTTGCTCATCGTCGTCGCCGGTTACTGGTTCATCGAGCGAGCCTTCGAAGTCGATCTGCCGGCCGGCTACTACGCCCAGCGGCTGATGGCGGTCGTGACCGGGAGCTGATGGACCGCGATGGCGCAGTCCCGCAACATCGAGACACTGTATCGCCTGACGCCGCTGCAGGAAGGTATCCTGTTTCATACGCTGCAACGTGCAGACCCGGGTCTCTACGTCGGCCAGTACACGTGCTCGATCGACGCCGAAGTCGACCCCGAGCGCCTTCGACTGGCGTGGTCCGAACTCATGCGCCGTCATGCAGTGCTCCGCACGCTATTTGCGTGGAAGGGGCGGGAAAAGCCGCTGCAGATCGTGCGCGAACGTGCCGAGCTACCATGGCGCTACGAGGACTGGAGCGCAGACGACGAAGCGAGCCTGGATAACCGTTGGCAGATGCTGTCGGAAACAGAGCGCGAGCGCGGCTTCGCACTCGACGCGGCGCCGCTGATCCGCGTTGCTCTGGTGAGGGTCGCCGAGCGACGCTACCGGCTTTCGCTGTGCTATCACCACATCGTCCTCGACGGCTGGTCGCTGAAACTGCTGCTCGATGAGGCGGCCGCACTGTACGCGACTCCGGCGGGATGCGAGCTGACGGAAACGCGCTTCGCGGACTATGTAGACTGGCTGCTGACGCGCGACACAGCCCACGATGAGGCATTCTGGGCGGAACAGCTCGGCGATCTCGACAGCCCGACGCGCATGCCCTTCGAGGTCGGCGCCGGTGACAGCCGAGGTTACGCGGCGCACGGCGGCATGCTCGATCGGAAAGAAGTCGACAAAATTGCGGTCGTGGCGCGCAACCACCGCGCAACCACCGGCACGCTGCTGATCGCCGCCTGGGCGCTACTGCTTGGGCGCTATTGCGATCGCGACGATGTGGTGTTCGGCACGACATGGGCCGGCCGGCCCCAGGAGTTGCCTGGCTGCCAGAATACTGCGGGCCTGTTTATCAATACGCTACCCACGCGTGTCCGGATAGATGACGACGAACGGGCAGGGCAATACCTGACACGCGTGCAAGACCTGCTCGTCGGGATCCGTGCGCACGAGCATACACCGCTGGCTCAGGCGCAGCGGGGCAGTGCGGTCGCTCAGGGCCAGGCGCTGTTCGACTCGCTCGTCGTACTGCAGAGCGTTCCAGAGACGTTTCCGGCCTCGCGGCCATGGGTCCCGGTCGATGAGACCTTTTTCGAGTACAGCAATTACCCGCTCGCGCTGCTGCTGCGGCCGGGCGAGAACTTCCACGTTTCGCTGGTCTACGATCGCGCGCACGTCACAGATGCCGACGCGGAGCAACTCGTCGCGCATTACCTGAATATCGTTCGCAGCATCCTCGCGGCACCGGATGCAGCGGTCGGTGAACTTGAGATGCTCGCGCACGATGAGCTCGAATGGCTGCGCGATGCGGGCAACGGACCCCGACTCGAACTCGAACCAGCCACTGTTTGCGAGCAAATGGTCGACTGCGCAGCGCGCAGTCCCGAGATACCCGCGCTGGTTCAGGACGAGGACGTGCTGAATTACGCCGAACTGTCGGCCCGCTCCAGCGCCATCGCCGGCGCGTTGCGACGAATCGTCGGCAACGTCTCGCGACCGGTACCCGGCGGCTTTTACGGCGCCGTGTTCCTCGACCGATCGCCGGCGGCGCTCGTAGCCGGATTCGGCGTTCTCGAAGCGGGTGGCAGCTATGTGCCGCTGGATCCGGCCTATCCGGGTGAGCGCAGTCGACTGGTCCTCGAGGACCTCGAGGCCGCCGATGGGCCCGCCGTCATCGTCACCGAGCGTCGATTGCTATCGGCGGTCCCCGCGACCAGCGTACCCGTGATCTGCATCGACGATGTCGAACCCGTAACGGAGCCTCCCGCGCCGGGAGGAGCGCGCGATGCATACGTCATGTTCACATCGGGATCGACCGGGCGGCCGAAGGGCACCTGCGTCACGCAAACGAATATCGTCGCGTCCACCGCGGCGCGGAATCTTTTTTACGGCGAGGCCCCGACACGCTTCCTGTTGTTGTCGTCGCTCGCCACCGACAGCTCGATCGCCGGCATCTTCTGGACCCTGACCGCAGGCGGTACGCTCGTGCTGCCGCGGCCGCGCGAGGAGCAGTCCGTCGCGAGCATCACGGCAACGGTACGGCGGCAGCGCATCACGCACCTGCTGTGCCTGCCGTCGCTCTACGCGCTCTTGCTGGAGCACGCGGAGCCCGGCGCTCTCGATTCGCTCGACACGGTCATCGTCGCCGGCGAGGCCTGCCCGCTGGACCTGGTCGAGGAGCACCACGAGCGACTACCTTCGGCCAAACTGTTCAACGAGTACGGTCCGTCGGAGGCATCGGTCTGGGCCACGGTCGCCGAACTGCGACGGGGCGATCAGGAGGTTACGATCGGGAAGCCGATCGCCAATGCCCGGACGCGCGTCGTCGATCGTCGCGGTCGCAAGGTCCCGATCGGGATTCCAGGCGAGCTGTGGATCGGCGGTGCCGGCGTCGCACGCGGTTACCTCGGGCGACCGGAACTGACGGCGAGCAGGTTCGTTGCCGATACGGAAGAACCGGACGCCCGCATGTACCGCAGCGGCGACCGCGTGCGCCTCATGCGGGATGGCGCATTGCGATTCCTCGGCCGCGTCGATAATCAGCTCAAGGTCCGCGGTCACCGGGTCGAGCCCGAAGAAATCGAGCAACGGTTGACGGCGCAGAACGAAATCCGCGATGCGGCGGTCACCCTTGCGGCCGACGCGAGCGGTCGTGAACGGCTAACGGCATTCATCGTTTGCCATGGTCAGGCGCCGACGATAACGACGTTGCGCGAGCGTCTTGGCGAGATGCTGCCGGACTTCATGTTGCCGCAGCTGCTGATCGCGGTCGACACGCTGCCGAGGTCACCCGGTGGAAAGCTCGATGCAAAGGCGCTGCTAGATCTGGCCCGGGATGCAACGCCGCGCCGAGAATTCGCGGCGCCGACGACCGAGACCGAGGCACTGCTCGCCGATATCTGGGCAGACATTCTCGATGTCGACCGCGTCGGCGTCGATGACGATTTTTTCGAGCTCGGCGGCGACTCGCTGCTCAGCATTCGCATCCTCGCGCGCGCACACAAGGCAGGCCTGGAAATCAGCCCGGCGGAGTTTTTCGCGCGACCGACCGTAGCGGGGCAGGCGAAGGTGGCGACGCCACGCGCCGCCCCGGCCGACGTGAAAGCAAAAGAGGCTCCGAAGCCATTCGACCTGGTGAACCTTGACGCGGCCGGGCTCGCCGCCGTCACGAAACAGCTCGGCGACGCAAAAGACTGAAAGTCAGGCGAATTCGTCGATCCAACGGCGGAGCCGATCGGCGACCACCGGCGCGTGGCGCGCGAGTGCATCGCCCGTGTCGATGCCGGGGACCATCGCGACTTCTGCATCGGGCGCGACCATCATGACCCAACGCTGTCTCGGGTCCTCGGCGAGATCCAGGACGCGATCAGCGGTCAGCAGAATACGCGTCTGGCCCTCATAGCGACGTGGATAGTAGTCGCGCGCGGCCGCTATGTTCGCGGCCTCGACGCGACGTTGCCGTATCTCGAACCGATTACCGCGCAGCAGGTCCCCTTGCCAGACCTTGTTCCACAGCGCGCGGCGCTTATCGCGCAGCCATTCCCGCCGTTCGGCCGGCTGCAATGAACGATAGTTCTCCGCGTACAGGCGCAGCCGGTCGCGGAGAAATCCGCGCAAGCTCGGATCGGGACCCGTCGGGCGCGCGGCGTCATCGTAGACGGGATCCATGACGATCACCAGCGCCGGCGGCTGCCCCTGCTCCGTCAGCTGCCGCGCCATATCCAGCACGACGTTCGCGCCGAAACAGATCCCGAGCAGGACGACCGGTCCGGCGCGAACCGATTCGCTTGCGGACATGTATGCCGAAGCGAGCTCCGGTACGGTCATCGCGTCTGCATCGGCATCGAAAACGCCAGCCTGCTGCAGCCCGAAAAACGGCTGCGCATCACCGAGCGCGCGGGCGATCCCGGCCATGCCGACAACGTTACCCCCGATACCGGGACAGGCTAGAACGGGCGGCCGCTTGCCCAGGCGCTGGATCGTCACCAGCGGTGAGTCCTGCTCGGCCGGCTCGTCGAGGACCTCGAGCAACGCCCGCACATTGCCGGCAGCGAACAGTATCGACAAAGGCAGGTCCCGCCCCAGCCGTCGCTCGATCTCCGTGAATGCAATCGCCGCCTGGATGGACGTGCCGC